>JAYVZU010000046.1:0-2610 GCA_043783075.1 Rhodanobacteraceae bacterium | reverse complement strand
AGCGAACCGTTGGGGACCGGAGTGCTCAGCGTGAACTGCTGGAGGTTGGCATCGTACGGGCTCTCCCAACGGATGACGACGCCGCTTGGGGTAGCGGTGATCGTGCCGGTGCAGTAACGGATGTAGCATGAGTTTCCGGACCCGCCGAAGACTCGCGTTACTTGTTGGGGGGTAATGCCGTCGGCTTCAATCTCGAATCTCTCGGTTGGCGCTCCAGTGTTATTGACTGCGTCGAAGTTTGCCGGATAGCCGATGATGGTCGGCGCCTGGGCTTGTACTGTTGGGGGAGCGGTAAGCCCGACGGCGATAAGTACGTTGCTGATCGCCAATGCGGTTGAGAATCGGATGTTCATTGGATCCCCTCGGAACTGTGGGCACGGAGGAGGGAATCTCTGACCGCAATCGCAAGCCTATGCGCCGTAAATGTCTTTGTTGTCAGTGATATGTCATCTGATTGTCAGATTGGCGTACAGCCATCGGAGATATAGTTTTGGCGATTTTCGGGGCTTTACGTGGTCTGGAACAAGTTTGTCTCAGTCCTGCCTGCAGGCGAGATGGGAGTTTGTTGACAAGGATTTGGCTTGAATGCGTTGCGGGATGAGGGCCCCACCTGGTATTGTGCCAGAATCGATTGGCGTGCCTTCACGCGAAAATCTTTTAAAACCTGGCAAAGAGGCTAAGCTGTGACTACGATCGCGCATATATCGGACGTACATTTTGGCCGCGAAGACCCGGTGATTGTGCGCGGTTTGCTACACGCCATTGCTGAGGCCGCGCCGGATATTGTGGTGGTTTCGGGTGATCTGACGCAGCGTGCTCGCAAGAAGCAGTTTGAAGCGGCCCGGAACTTTCTGAATGATCTGCCGGAGGTTCCGCAGATTGTCATTCCGGGGAATCATGACGTTGCGCTGACAAGTCTGATGGATCGGGCGATCAAACCGTTCAAGCGGTTCAAGCGATACATCACTCCGGAGCTGTCGCCGTATTACGAAGATGACGAGATCGCGATTGCTGGGATCAATACGGTGCGTTTGGCGACAGTGAATGACGGCCGGATCAAGCCGAAGGTAGTGCAGATCGCTTGTGAGCAACTCGCCGGGTCAGGGAAGAACAAGGCACGGGTTGTTGTCACGCATCATCCGATGGATGTGAAGCCCGGGAACTGGAAGGAACGGACGGTTTCGCGGTCGAAGTCTGCGATGAAACAGTTTGGGAAGATTGGGGTAGATCTGTTTCTCTCGGGCCATCTGCATACGCGGCGGACGATTTCGACGAGTGCGCGGTATAAGTTCAAGGGGTACAGCGCTGTGGTGGTTCATGCGGGGACTGCGGTATCGACACGTCGGCGAGGGGAGCCGAACGGGTGGAACATCATTCGTATCAGCGAGGTTGGTGCCGATTTTGGATCGATTGAGATTGAGCCGATGCAGTGGGACGGCAGCCAGTTTAAGCCGATGCCGGTGGAGCGGTATGGCAAAGGTGCAAACGGCTGGGTGTTGAAGCAGTCAAAGAAATAGTGTCGCGGCGTTGACCGCCAGGTTTCCCCACTTGCTGTAAACCTGCGCGGCGGAGGATGCTGAGATTATGGCAAGTATGCGGGGGAGTTGTCGGAGTTGGGTGGTTGCGAGTCTTCTGCTGGCCGGGTGTGGTCAGGTTTCGAAACCGGCGGCTCAGACCACAATCCAGACCACGGCCAAGCCTAAGGTGCAGCAGGAGCGGCCAACCAGCGCGCCCTACTCGGGAGACCTCTCCATTTTTGAGTATCCGGACCGTGACAAGAAGCTGCAGATCGATCGCGTGATGAAGCTACTGAAGATTGGGCCGGGCAAGTCGGTGGCGGATATTGGTGCCGGTTCGGGGTGGTTTACCGTTCGGGCAGCTCGCAAGGTTAGGTCGGCGGGTGTGGTCTACGCCGAAGACATTAGTGCGGATGCGACAAAGTACATCGATGCTCGGGCGAAGAGGGAGTCACTCGGGAATATCCGCACGGTGCTGGGTGTGCCAGACGATGCCAAGCTGCCAGTTTCCAGTGTCGATGCGGTGTTGATGCTGAAGGTTTACCACGAGATCGCAGAGCCGGTTGTGTTTATGCAAAAGCTGCGTCTGGCGCTGCACCGCGAGGCTCTGGTGGGAGTGATTGATCGCAATGGGAACGGGAGCGGGACCGACCACGGATTGCCTCAGGCTGTTCTGGACCGGGAGATGGACGAGGCAGGGTTTCGCAAGGTCGCGCAGTATGACTTTACGAAGGCGGACGGGCAGGATTATTTTGTAATCTTCGAGATGAAACCTTAACCCCGATTCACACCGACAAGACCGATTAAGAACAATGAAATGAAGGTTCTGGTTGAACTTGAGATCGGTTCAATCGGTTCTGATCGGTGCTAAGTCTTTTGGGGCGTTGACCCGACTTGATTTAGAGTAGGGGTAATATTCTGAAAATTCAGTGAGCGGCAGACAGCAGGCCTGACTAGCAGCGGCTTGGGGAGAACACTCTTTTGAGGTAGCGCAGGCTCCCGGTTGCGGTGTATTCCATTTCGGTATTGGAGGATGGGCTTCGATGGGTTTGACGAGACGCGATTTCTTGACACGGGTAGGCCAGATTGGTGG
>JAYVZU010000045.1:0-2611 GCA_043783075.1 Rhodanobacteraceae bacterium | reverse complement strand
GTCGACCGCCTCGTTCATAACAAGACTCATGCCAGCACCTCATCCACAAGCTGCGATTCCAACGCTCCCGAGAACGTCTCTTTCAGCTCCGAAAGCGGTACATCAATCAACGCGTCGTCTTCGGCCAGGACTTCGAACCGGTCGGCAATCGTCTCGCCGATATCCAGCGTAAAGAAGCTTCCATCCTCATCCAGCAGGTAGCAAACCTCGCCATAAAGCTCCGGCGAGCAGCTGATAAGAACCTCGGTCGCGTTCTCGCTGAACAGCGCCGAAGTAATATTCGCGTCGCCCAACGCACCCAGGTTCACATGCACGCCGATGTCCAGCGGAAAGCAGCTCTGCGCCAGCGCCACAGCCAATCCGCCATCGGAAATATCTTTGGCCGAGTGAATTAGCCCGCGGCTAGCCAGCTTTACGAGCGCTTTGTGCAGTGCGGCTTCGCTCTTCAGATTCAGGTAGGGCGGCGTCCCCCACAGAGTGCCGAACTGCGTCTTCGCAAAGTCCGACGACCCCAGTTCCTCGGTCACGGAGCCCTCAGTCTCAATTGAGGATTGCAGCAGCAAAACCTTGTCGCCCACATGCTGGAAGCTCGACGGCACGGTCTTCGTCACGTCGTCCAGAATCCCAACGATACCCATCACCGGCGTCGGATAGATCCCCTCACCTAGCGTCTCGTTGTAAAGCGAAACATTGCCGCCGGTAACCGGCGTCCCCAGAATCGTGCAGGCCTCGGCGATCCCGTCGATCGCGTCCGAAAGCTGCGCCATAATCTCCGGCTTCTGCGGATTCCCAAAGTTCAGACAATTCGTCGCCGCCACCGGAACCGCGCCGCTGCAAGCCACCTTGCGAGCAGCCTCCGCAACCGCGTGCATCGCGCCCAGCTTCGGGTCCAGATAACACCAGCGACCATTGCCCGCCAGCGCCATTGCAATCCCGCGCTCCGGTGAAGAAAGGGAAGAGGGAAGAGAAAAGAGGGAAGAAGATGCCGCCATTGCAGCCTCACCTTCCGGGGTCGATTCAGCAAGAAGATCAGCCAGTGTAGAAAGAACGGTGCGGGAGCCTTCTCTTCCCTCTTCCCTATCCCCTCTTCCCTGCTTTTTGATCCGCATCACGCCGGCTTCGCTTCCCGGTCCCTGCACCGTATTGGTCTGCACCATCGAGTCGTACTGCTCAAAGATGGTGTGCTTCGAGCAGATATTCGCGCTCGCCAGCATCGCCTTCAGATCAGCGGTGTAATTGCGCCGCTGCTTCAGTTCCGCCAACACCCACTCCGGTGCGTCGCGCGGAACTGGTGCCTCCCAGATTCCAACCGGACGTTTGTAGACCGGCGCGTTATCCGTAAGGTCTTTGTTTTGAATCTCCGCCTGCAATACGCCGCCGTGGTATACCCGCATCACGTCATCGGCCGTAACGATTCCGACCTCCGCGCAGTCCAGACCCCACTTCTTGAAGACATCCAGAACTTCGTGCTCGCGACCCTTCGCGGCAACCAGCAGCATCCGCTCCTGCGACTCCGACAACATGATCTCGTAGGTCGTCATGCCGGTCTCGCGCTGCGGAACTTTATCCAGTTCGATTGTCACGCCCAACTCGCCGCGCGCGCCCATCTCGCAGGTCGAACACGTCAAACCAGCCGCACCCATGTCCTGAATTCCGAGCACTGCGCCGGTCTTCATCACTTCAAGGCAGGCTTCGAGCAATAGCTTTTCGAGGAATGGGTCGCCCATTTGAACATTCGGGCGCTTCTGCTCCGAACCTTCGGTGAACTCCTCCGACGCCATCGTTGCGCCGTGAATTCCATCGCGGCCAGTCTTGGCCCCGACATAAAAAACGGGGTTTCCAACGCCTTCAGCCTTGGCGTAGAAGATCTCGTCCGTGCGCACCAAACCCAGCGCAAATGCATTCAGCAGCGGATTGCCTGAGTAGCACTCTTCAAACCGCGTCTCGCCACCCAGATTCGGCACGCCAAAACAGTTGCCGTAGCCGCCGACGCCATGCACCACACCAGCCATTGTGTGGCGGTTTCGAGCGTAGTCGATTGCGGGTGCGTCTTCTCTTCCCTCTTCCCTCTTCCCTCTTCCCTGCTCTGCTGTCAGAGGTCCAAAACGCAGAGAATCCATCACTGCCAGCGGTCGCGCACCCATCGTAAAAATATCGCGAAGAATGCCGCCCACGCCAGTCGCCGCGCCCTGATAGGGCTCGATATAGCTGGGGTGATTGTGGGATTCGATTTTAAACGCGCAGGCCCAGCCATCGCCCACGTCGATAATTCCGGCGTTCTCGCCTGGTCCCTGAACTACTGATCCGGGTCCGGTCAGGCGTGTGCCCTTGGTTGGAAGCCGCTTTAAATGAACGCGGCTGCTCTTGTAAGAGCAGTGCTCCGACCACATCACGGAAAAAATACCAAGTTCGGTCAGAGAAGGGGTACGGCCCAGCGCTTTTTCAATGCGGGCATACTCATCATCAGTAATGCTGTGCGTCTTTAGAAGCGCAGGAGTGATGGACGCGGGGACGGGAAGGGCCTGATTGGCCGACTGCTGAACTTGCTGATTGGGCATGGCTCACTATATTGATTGTCGCATGGACAACCGCTGATAAAGATGTGCGGAAC
>JAYVZU010000044.1:0-2611 GCA_043783075.1 Rhodanobacteraceae bacterium | reverse complement strand
AGCTGAAGACCAAAGCAAGGCGTAACGGGGACTGAAGGGATTTTTTAGGGCGGGACCAGGGCAGAAGTGCTCTAGTTGAATCATGTCTTGTATCCATTTTTGTCCGCGTTGCGTCTTGTTTAGTTTTGGTGGAGATCGTAGCAGATACTTAGTCGTGTTTCAAAAGTGTGCTACTTTGATATAGATGGCTCTGACCTTCCACAAAGCGATCCTGTGTTGTTGTTGTGACGCAGGTCTGCGCCCTTCGTGTTCGCTGCTATCGTTTTGTAGCTAGCTGTAAACTGAACTTCTCTGAATCTCCCCTTTTATCAAACTGAATTTGCTGGCAGGGATTTCTGCATGCATGGTGTTTTCTCAACGCGCTTGCTCTTTGTCGCTTCCTCTCCGGAAGCCGTGCGTTGTTGTTGTTGTCGATAGCTCTTCCTCCCTTTCCTAAGCCAGACAAATAAAACAACGCCAATCGCGCCTCGCATTGGTGCAATTCTGTAACCCCTTTGGAGGAGTTTCAAATGTTTCGTCGCACACTTGCCCTTGTTGCATTCGCTATTCTCTCGATTGGCCTTCACGCCCAGGTTGTGGGCGGAACCATCAGCGGCACCGTCACGGACGCCAGTGGCGCGGTGATCCCGAATGCGGTCGTTGTGGTTCATAATCAGGACACCGGGACTCAGCGCACGCTCACTACAAACGCTTCGGGGTTTTATTCCGCTCCGTCGATTCCGGTGGGAACATACCTTGTAACTACTTCGGTTACAGGTTTTGTGCCGTACTCGCACGACCGTATTGGACTTGCGGTGGGAGAGTCTCTGGTGCTGCCGATTGTGCTGACGGTGGGGACGTCGGGCACGGTGGAAGTTTTCGACGATTCGTTGAGTACCGTGAATCTTTCGACCGAGCAGACGTCTGGCGTGGTGGGTCAGCGGGAGGTGAAGGACCTGCCGCTGAATGGACGGTCGTATGACCAGTTGATCACGCTGAACCCTGGCACGGTGAACTATACGTCGCAGCGCAGCGGCGGGGTGGGGACTTCAAATTCATCGGTGGGCAGCATGTTTGCTGTGTCTGGGCGTCGACCGCAGGATAATCTCTTCCTGCTGAATGGCGTGGAGTATACGGGCGCATCGTTGATTAACGTGACGCCGGGCGGGACGAGTGGACAGTTGCTGGGTGTGGATGCGGTGCGGGAGTTTAACGTGGTGTCGGATAGTTATTCTGCGGCATATGGCAAGCGCGATGGGGCGCAGATTTCAATTGTGACTGTTTCAGGTACAAATACAATTCATGGCTCGGCGTATGAGTTTGCGCGTAACTCGTTCTTCGATGCGCGGAACTACTTTGACCAGGCGCGGATTCCTGAGTTTCAGCGGAATGATTATGGTGCGTCGCTGGGCGGGCCGATACGGCATGACAAGGTTTTCTTGTTCGCGAACTACGAGGCGTACCGGCAGAATCTTGGACTTTCGGATGTGACGCTGGTACCGGATACGGCGTCGCGTGCGGCGGCTGTGGCTTCGGTGAAGCCGCTGCTGAATCTATGGCCGCTGCAGAATGGGCCGGAGGTTGGTGGCGGAATTGCATTGGCGTACTCGTCGCCCAAGCAGCATATTCGCGAGGACTTTGGCACGACGCGCTTCGATACGAATTTGACGGCGAATGACTTGTTGTTTGCGGTGTACACGGTCGATGACTCGACTGGGAATACGCCGACAGCCAACCCATTTTCGTTGATTAGCGAAAGCCTTCGCGAGCAGGTGTTGAGCGTTCAGGAGCAGCATGTATTTTCTCCGCGATTGGTGAATACGGCGCGGGTCGGATACTCGCGGGCGAGCTTCTACTTTCTGGGAGGCGTTCCGGAAGGGATTCAGTTGCAGACATCGACCTTTGTGCCGGGCAAGCCGACAGGTGCGATCGTGATTGCGGGATCGACGGCATCGAATGGCGCGTCGCAGGTGACGGCTGCAGGTGCGAACGTGGGCTCGAACAACGCGATTACGCGCAACCTGTTTACGTTTGACGACCATGTGTTTTATTCGCTGGGCAAGCACCAGATTGAGATTGGCGCCTGGATTCAGCGGCTGCAATCGAACGATAACCTTTCACAAAATCAATATGGGCAGGCGTCGTTTGCGTCGCTGGCGACGTTCCTGGCGGGCAACATCAAGACGTTTACGGTGGCTCCGCAGGTGACGGCGCTGGGATGGCGGTCGTTGTTCGCCGATTTCTATCTTGAGGACACGTTTCATCTAACGCCGCGGCTGGAGATTCGCGCCGGAATTCGTACCGAGTCGTCTAACGGCTGGAACGAGGCGAAGGGACGTGCCGGTGTTTATACGCTGACGAATGGTGTGATCAATACGACGCCAACGGTGCAGCCAAATGCGATTGTCGATAACAAGGCGAAGTTTCTGCCGGAGCCTCGGCTGGGTGTTGCGTGGGATGTTCTGGGGCATGGCACGACGAGCCTGAGAGCGTCGGTGGGTTTACACCACTCGCTGCTGGATGCGATTGATTACCGGCTGGATCAGGCGGCGCCGTTCAACACCACGTATGCTTACTCCGGCACGACGGTAGCGAATCCGACCGGTGGTACGGCGTCGGTTTCGCCTTCGAC
>JAYVZU010000043.1:0-7885 GCA_043783075.1 Rhodanobacteraceae bacterium | reverse complement strand
TGCCGGCAGCAGCAAGGCGAGGAGGATCGTGGGAAAACGCAAACGGACTCCAATGGTGGTCGGATTAGTTATCGGCTGGTTGTTTAAGGAGACGCCTGAAATTTGGAGTAGTTGCAAAGAGTTTGGAGACGCAAAGGCGTCCTGGTGGCGGACGGCCCCCACTTCGTGGGGTTTTGGACGCTTCGCGTGAGAGGCAAAAGACTGGTTAGTGGCCGTGGGCTTCGAGGTATTTTTCTACTTCGAGGGCGGCCATGCAGCCCGATCCGGCAGCCGTGATCGCCTGCCTATACTTGCGGTCCTTGATGTCGCCTGCACAGAAGACGCCAGGAATTACTTGACCGTTGAGCGTGCAGTAGACGTCGTCGGTGGCGAGGATGTAGTTGTCTTCGTCGAGATCCATCATGCCCTTGAAGGCCTGGGCGTTCGGGATGTGGCCGATGCCGAGGAACATGAAGGAGACAGGCAGGATGGAGACCTCGCCGGAGACCGTGTTCTTGATGCGGAGACCCTTAACATCTTTCTCCTCAACGCCGAGGACTTCCTCGACGATGGTGGAGGTCATGAACTCGATGGAGGGGTGGGCCTTGGCGCGCTCGAGCATGATGGGCGAAGCGCGGAAGCGGTCGGTGCGGTTGATCAGCGTCACCTTGGTGGCGAAGCGGGTGAGGAAGAGGGCTTCTTCCATGGCGCTGTCGCCGCCACCAATGACTGCGATCTCCTTGCCGCGGGCGAAGAAGCCGTCGCAGGTGGCGCATGAGCTTACGCCGTTGCCGATCAGGGCTTGTTCGGATGGCAGGTTGAGCCATCGGGCAGAGGCTCCAGAAGCGATGATGAGCGTTCGGGTGTGGATGATGTCTTTGCCGACGGTGAGCTTGATGGGGTGCGCGGTGAGGTCGGCAGCGGTGAGGTGCGCCATGCGGAGCTCGGCGCCGAAGCGCTGCGCCTGGAGCTTCATGTTCTCGATGAGTTCGGGACCCTGGATGCCGTCGGGCCAGCCGGGAAAGTTCTCGACCAGCGTGGTGATGGAGAGCTGGCCGCCGGGCTCGTGGCCTTCGAGCACGAGGGGCTTGAGGTTGGAGCGGGCAGCGTAGATGGCGGCAGTAAGGCCTGCGCAACCGGAACCGAGGATGACGACGTCGCGGGTTTCAGGGGTCGGAGTGGTGATTTCGGGATTCATGAGCTTCTCTAGTGTAAATGCCCTGGAGTGGGAAAGGATTCATAAGACAGGGAATAGGGGGTAGGGAAGAGGGAAGAGTAGACAAGGGCGAAATACTGAGATTCTGGCTGCGTCAGAATGACGACAAGGATGGTGCGAGAATTGGGGTATGGCAAATCTGGTGATGGTATACGGAATGAGAATGCTGCCGGCGGATGAGATTGAGACGGTGGGTGAGGCTCCGATTCATTTGAAGAATGGCAATGATACGGGGGTTACGATGCATGTGCTGGAAGGTAGCCGCGAGCAAATTGAGGCGCAGCTTCGGTTGAGTATCGACGCGTTTTTTGATTTTTACCCGGAGCGATAGGGGCTGTACGGATTTCGGACATAGACGCGGTGCCAGCTCTGCGCTGACGAAAGTCAGGGGGTAGCGTTGGAGGTCTTGTGGGCTGGAATCTGCGAGGAATGTTTGCGTTCTTGTTGGTCGCGGCGTCGTGTTCCGGGCAGATTCCGGCGGCGACGGCGGCAGAACTACAGCAGATGGCGAGTGACGCAGGCGTCATCTTTATGGGGCAGGTGGTCGCGATTGCGCGGGAAGACGCCGCGGGGTATGTCGACGTTCGGTTCCAGATTGAGAGTGGAGTGCGTGGGTGCCCGAATACGGGCGTTTATGTGCTGCGGGAGTGGGCTGGGCTTTGGACGGGGCAGCCGGAGCGGTACCGGGTTGGGCAGCGTCGGTTGATGTTGCTGACGGCTCGGGGGCCGTCGGGGATGAGCTCGCCGGTGGGTGGGATGGATGGGGCGATTCCGATGGTTCCTACGGGAGTGGCGCCGGTTGCTGATTCGGCGGGGAACGCTCCGGCGGATACGGTGGGGGCGGAGGCGGAGTTTGCGGTGGATCTGCGTTGGATTCGCGCGCGGACGATTTTTGGTGGGGCGGCAAGTTCGCGGGTGGTTGCGATTGGGAGTCCGGCGAAGCAGTGGGGCGCTGCGGCTCCGGTAGCGCTTGGATCTGTGTTGACGCTGCTTCGTGGGAGCAGTGCGCGCAGTAGCGGTGGTGCAGGCGATGCGCGGTATTAGGCGGATTGCTTTGCTGGTTTTGCTGTTGCCAGCGATGGCTGCGGCTAGTGGTCCGCGATGGGTGACGGGGCCGCCGTTTTTTATCGGGCAGGCAGGTGTGCCAATTGGTTGGCGGCAGACGAATTTGATGTACTACACCGATCCCGGTGGGCTGAGTGCGTCGGTGAATCACCAGGCTGCGGATGTGCTGGTGGCGGCGGCTGCTGGGGTTTGGAATGTTCCAGAGGCGAGGATTAGTGTCAGCCGGGGCGGCTTGCTGGCGGAGCATGTGAGTGGGCAGAACAGCTACCTGGATACGTCGGGGTTGGTGTTTCCAGATGACGTGATGAGCGCGAATGCGGCGGCTGTTCCGATTGCGGTTGTCTACGATACGGATGGGTCTGTGACGGATGTGCTGCTGGGTTCGGGGGCGAGTAACTCGAGCGGGTGCCGGCAGAATGCGGTGACGCAGACGGTGGATCGCTTTGATCCGGCGGGGTACATTTTGCACGCGATGATCGTGCTGAACGGGCGGTGCACGGGCGCTGCTCCGGAGCTGCAGTTGGAGATGCAGTACCAGCTGGTGCGGGCGTTTGGGCGGGTGCTGGGGCTGGCCTGGTCGCAGACGAACGACAATGTGTTTACGGGGACACCGATTCCGACGCACGTGCAGGCGATGAACTGGCCGATCATGCATCCGCTGGATATTATCTGCGGGCTGTATGCCTATCAGTGTCTGCCGAGCCCGTTTCAGCTGCGGCCGGATGACATTGGCTCGCTGGTTGCGGTGTATCCGAATGCGCAGAATGTGGTGGCGGGCCCCGGCAAGCAGCCTAGTCTGGATGTGGCGAATAACGCGACGGGGCGGCTATATTTTCCAACCGGTCAGGGTATGGCCGGGGTAAATGTTCTGGTGCGTCGCAAGCCGGCTGGTGGCTCGGCATTTGATGACTTCTACATGGCTTCAGGAGTGAGTGGCGCGGGGTTCCGGTCCGGGGGACGTTCGCCGTTTGTTGCGGCAGATACTTCGGCGTGGGGTAGCTTTGGAACCAACGATCCGAATCAAAGCGGCACCTACTCTATCGCTTACGTGCCTCTTTATAGCGGGGCTCCGTGGCAGAATCTGGGAATTTCCACGGAGCCGGTGAACCCGCTGTACGTGGGGCAGCATGGGGTTGGCCCTTACGCGCTGAGCGAGGTTGCGCCGTCTGGTTCTGCGATGTCGCAGGCGAGCTATGGCAATGGTCCGTGGAGCGAGGCGTACGTGGATTTCACGATCCCGGATGCCGCGCCAAGTTGTGGCAACGGAGCGGATGGGACCCCGATTGCACCAAAGCAGGCCCCGGCGACCGGTTGGTGGAGGGGCGTGTTGTGCGGGTATGGACATGCGTCCTATATCGCGACTTCGGTCAGGCCGGGGCGGAGCTTCACGCTGGAGGTGACGGCACTCGACGAGCAGGGGATCGCAACGGAGTCGAAGGCCATGCCGGTGATTGGATTGTTCGCGCCGACGGATCGTGCGGGTGATCTACCGTCGCTTGGGGTCACTCCTGCTGCGTTCAACAGCATGGCGGTGGGGATGACGAAGCTCTCTGTGCAGACGGGCCAGTCTGGCAGTGTCTGGTTTGGGATTGCCGATGAGCGGGGCGATGGTCGGCCAGACTTTAACTATCAGGCTCGTCTGTTTTATGCCGACACCATTCTTCCGGCTCAGACGGGAATTGCAGGTGGCAGGATCACTATTTCCGGCTTCGGTTTTCGCGTGGGGAATGCGGTTCTGGTGAATGGATTTGCGGCTAAAGTCTTGAGCAGGACGGCAACCACTATTGTTGCGACGGCTCCAGCGATGACTGTCGCGAAGGCAAGCAACGGTAGCGCGGTGGATGTGGTGGTGCGCGATCTTTCTACCGGGGCGAGCAGCACGATGACGGGTGCGTTTACCTACACATCCGCCACCGCATTACCCAACACGATGCAGGTCGTGAGCGCACCAGTCGCACCGAGCTATGTGGGAGATGCGGCTCTCGCAGCTTTCTCCGTGCAGGTGCTCGCGCCGGATGGGGTGACGCCGATTGTTGGCGACTCCGTGGTGTTTACTGCTACGACTGGAACCGCGTTGTTTGCGCCTTGCGGAGCGGCGACTTGTACAGTATTGACCGATGCGAATGGTCTTGCATCGACGCAAGTTACACCCACATCGCCCGGTACGCTGATGTTGCAGGCCACCGATGGATCGCTCACACAGGCGATCAGTTTGGTGGTGACGGTGCAGACCGGCTCGATCCGCATATGGTCGGCACCGAGCGGCAATGTGCCAGTGGGTGTGGTCGCGCAGAGTCAGATCGGGTTGACCGATTTGCAGCCCAACAATGGTGGCGGCAATCCGTATCGATTGATTACATTTTCCGTTGTGAACGGTGCCGCAACGTTCGGCGGTTGCGCTACGGCGACGTGTACGGTGACGACGGATTGGTCTGGCTCCGCGCGGATTTATGTCACACCGACAGCGATCGGCCCGGTGACCATTCAGGTTGCTGACGGCGACGTAACAGCCACGGCGTCGTTTGTCGCGGTAAGCAATACCGATGTGATGACAATCGCGGCGACACCTGTGGCGTCTACTTACATCGGCAACTACTCTGGCAATTTTGCGGTCAACTTATTTCAGGCAGATGGCGTGACCCCCGATGTCAACCAGATTTTGACCTTTACAGGGCCGCCTGAGGTGGTGTTCGATCCGTGTGGGAGCAATGTTTGTAAAGCTTCGACTGGGTGGGGTGGAGTGGCAAGCGTGAATGTACATGCGACCCAGCCCGGTACGTTTACGCTGCAGGCTGCGTTCAGTGGAATGTTCCAAAGTGTTTCGATTGCCGTCGTACCGCATACGCTGCAGTTGAATATTGTGAGTGTGCCAGCGAATAACGCGGTGGTGGGGGTGGTGGCTGCCGCTCCATTCACAGCTCAGTTGCTGCAGGACAATACGACACCGCTTGATGGGGTGGCGATTGCGCTTGATGGTTCATCCGGTCAGGTAAGTCTTGGCGCCTGCTCGAACAATGCTCCGGGCTGTCGAATCTTTACGGATGCCAATGGGTTTGTTTCGACTACCGTAACGCCACTTCAGGCAGGCACGATCACGTTGGACTTCATCTATCCGCCGATCACGACTTCGGCCACCTTTACGGCGGTCGGAATTGGCCGCACGATGACCGCGATCCAGCAGCCGCCGGCAACGGTGTGGGTGGGCGATACGGTTAACTTTGCGGTGCAGGTTCTGGCTCCGGGTGGAGTAGCTCCGATGCCCGGCGATCCAGTGCTGTACTCCATTCTGAGCGGGCCGTTTGGGTTTAGCGACTGGACCTCTACGACCGTGGTACGGCAGGCGGATGGGAGTGGCGAATCGTTTGAAGTGGGTGTGGCGTCGGCCGCCGGGCTGATCACAGTTCTGGCCGACGATGGAGTCGTGAGCCAGACGTTTCACTTCATTGCAGCGGCTCGGCCCGATGTGGTGATGATTGTGAGCGCACCGGCTTCAGGTGGGTTGGCAGGGACGCAGGCGAGCGTTCCGTTTGGTGTGCAGGTGATGTTGCGGGATGGAGTTACGCCGGCAGTCAATCGAACTGTAACTATATCGGTTACACATGGTGCAGCATCGTTTGCTGCATGTGCCGGAGCGGCAATTTGCCAGGTTGTTACGGATACACAGGGTATGGTGACGACACTCGTAACGCCACTATCGAGCGGAGTTATTACGCTTTCGGCGAGTGAGGGCGGGGTCTCGCAGAGCGTGAGTTTTACGGCGGTTGCGCCGGTCGCTCCCCCGCAGCTTATCGTGACTGCGCTCAATTCGACGCTGTATGTTGCATCGGGCGCGGTGATTTCGTATCCGTTGAACGCATTGATTCTCTATGACGGGTCTCCTGCTGCGGCTCAAGTGGTGCAATGGACGTTGGCTTCAGGGTTTGCGGCGGCTGCGACATACACTGTTACAAATAGCGCAGGCGTGGCGTCGAACTTCGTGTGGCTTGGTCAGATGTTGCCGGGCGGCAAGGCGGTTGCGACAGCTTGTGCGTGGGGCAATGTCTGTGCGGAGTTCGATGGGTTTGGTGTGGATGCAGCAACCGAGGCGATCGCAATAGTGAGTGGCGCACAACAGAGCGTGATAGCGGGTGCAGCGTTGCTGCCGGTGGTGGTGATGGTGGTCGATGATGTTGGGCATCCTGTCGCGGCTGCAGCTGTCAGCGTGTACCAGACTTTGACTGCGTTCGATGCCACCTGCCCGGACCGTGGACGTTGTCCGGTAGCTGCAGTGTTGGCGTCGCAGGCGACGGTGGCGGTGTCGGGGATCGACGGGCTGGTCCGTGTGGTTCCGCTGGCGCTGAGCGGGAGAGCGACGCAGACAGAGATCGCATTTTCCGTCGGGAGACAAGGGTTTGCCACCGTTGTTGAGACGGCGCAACCTTGACGAGGAATTTCATCCCAACGGCTGCGATCTGCATCTGACATGATGGGTACGGCAGGGAGAGACACGATGGCAGGAGCTGTAGGGGCAGGTTTGCGGCCGAGGGTCGTAGTGATTGGCGGCGGGTTTGGTGGGTTGCATGCCGCGATTGGCCTGGCGAACCAGGCTGTGGATGTGACGATCGTCGACCGGCGCAACTACCATCTTTTTCAGCCGCTGCTGTACCAGGTGGCGCTGGCGGTTTTGTCGCCTGGGGATATTGGTCAGCCGATTCGCTCGGTGGTGCGAAAGTACCGCAATATTCAGGTGCTGATGGATGAAGTGGTGGACTTCGACACGGCGGGACGGCTGGTGAAGCTGAAGTCCGGAACGAAGCTTGAGTACGATTACCTCGTGATTGCAACGGGGTCGACGCACTCTTACTTCGGCAAGGATGAGTGGGCCGCGCTGGCTCCGGGGCTGAAGACGCTGGAGGATGCGGTGGAGATTCGGCGCCGGGTGTTGCTGGCGTTTGAGCTTGCAGAGCGCGAGATGATGGAGACGGGGCACCATCCGCCGCTGAACTTTGTGGTGATTGGCGGCGGGCCGACGGGCGTGGAGTTGGCGGGGGCGATCTCCGATATTGCGCGGCTGTATATGACGAAGGATTTTCGCCATATCGACCCTTCGTCGGCGCAGGTTTTGATTCTAGAGGGATCGCCGAACATTCTCGGGATGTATCCGCCCGATTTGCAGGCGAGCGCTCGACAGCAGTTGGAGGGGCTGGGCGTGAAGTTGCGGACGGGAGCTCATGTGACCGACATTCAGCCGGGATATGTGAAGGTGGGCGACGAGCGGATTGATTCGGTGTGTACGCTGTGGGCGGCGGGGGTGCAGGCGTCGCCGCTGGGCAAGCTACTGGGGGCGGACACGGATAAACGCGGCTGCGTGCTGGTGGACCAATATCTAAGCCCCAAGGGGATGCCAGAGGTGTTTATCTGTGGGGATCTGGCGCATGTGGAGCAGGATGGCAAGCAGGTTCCGGGTGTCGCACAGCCAGCGATGCAGATGGGGGACTTTGCCGCGAAACGGATTCTCGACCGGGTGAAGGGGCGGACGGCCGCGAAGGGCTTTCGCTACTTCGACAAGGGAGACATGGCGACGATCGGGCGGGCGGCGGCTGTCGCAAAGATTGAGTGGCCGTTCAAAGGCCATTGGAGCGGGTT
>JAYVZU010000042.1:0-2627 GCA_043783075.1 Rhodanobacteraceae bacterium | reverse complement strand
CGCATCCGCCCACCAAAGAGGGCGAGAACAAACCTCAGCCGCGCTCGTAAGTTCTTTACCGGCAGCCCCGCCATGTTAACCTAAAGCTAACGTGGCGCCGACCTCTCTCATCCCCATCTTCGAGCATCAGTATCGCGAACTGCGGCCGCGTGCGCCCATGCCGGCACTCGACATCCGGTTCCGCCGCTTCACTTCCCTGAACACCACGATTCGGCTGAAGGAAGGCACACTCCACGTCCGACTGTCGGACCTCCTGGAAGCGTCGCCCGAGGCTGTCCATCACGCGATCGCGCACATTCTGCTGGCGAAGCTTTATCGCAAGCCCATCACTCCGGCACATTCCGACCGCTACCGTCGCTACGTCTCCTCCGAGGCCGTAGCGAAGGGTGCCGAGCATATCCGCATCACCCGCGGGCGGAAGCGGATCTCCACGCCCGTGGGCCACTACTATGACCTCAATGAGGTCTTCGATACCCTCAACTTTCGTTTCTTTCACGGCTTGATGGGTCGCCCGACGCTTACGTGGTCTGCGCACCACGCCCGCCGCATGCTGGGCCACTACGACGCCGCCCACAACACCATTGTTGTCTCTCGCGTGTTCGATCAGGCCGATACCCCTCGCTGTGCCGTCGAATACCTGCTGTATCACGAGATGCTGCACCTTAAACATCCGGTCCGCGTGAAAGCCGGGCGACGCTGTGTCCACTCGCGCGAGTTCCAGGCCGAGGAAAGGCTGTTTCCCGAGCTTGAGCAGGCGAAGGCCTACTTGAAGTGTCTATAAGCTGAAACATTCCATAAGCTGCGTGGGCCGTTCGATATTCCCTTCCCGCAACCACTCCACTGCACTACACTTCTCGAGACTCAAAAACTGGTGTGCCCATGCGCGCCAGTAAGGATAACCACTTGAAGAAAATTGTTTTTGTGCTCTGCTTCCTTCTCACGGCGCCCTTCGCTTCATCAGCCGTACCATCCACCAGCACCGTCGCTCAGCTGGAACAGCTCATTACGGGTCTGCTGGCGGCTCACAAGACCGACGACGAAATTGCCTCTCGAATTGAGATGATGCGGCTCAGCGAACAGCTAACCCCGGAGGCCCTGAAGAGCCTCCTGCAGGCGCACCCCGGACCAAGAACGACGCAGCAGATCATGATCCTGACACTGGATAGCTCGCAGCTGGCACCGCCTACGGCCGACATCCCGACTACGCCCGCACCTACGGCTGGCGAGCAGACCGAATTGCTGAAGAAGGCGATCTCGATCGCGCAGGAGACCTTCCCAAAGCTGCCGAAGTTCAATGCCGACAAGAAAAGCATGCGGTTCCAAAACGGCGTTGCCTACATCAAGAATACTTCCGGCAATGGCGGCAGTATGTCCAACTCCAGTGGCTACTCTGAGATTCCGGAGCCAATTGTACTTTCGATGGTGGATCAGGAGAGCAAGCGCATTGTTACCAATGCTGGGTCCGAAGATTCCCCACTTGTCATGAAGCAGAAAGATCCGAGTGGTCCGTTGGGTCAAACTTCGGTGACCGTTCCGGGTCTTCCGCTGATGGCGGTGATTGCAGACATGGCAAAGGCGACACCAACATTTTTGCGGTGGCAAACGATCCTGACTCGCCAGACTGCGGTCTTTGCATTCAACGTCCCGCGCAAGCAGTCGAGCTACAAGATTTTATACTGCTGCTTCCCGGAACTGGAGCATATCGGCAGCGGCATGGGATTTTCCGCCAACTCAGGTACCGCAACGTCATTCGTTCCGTTCAAGGCCGCAGCGGGCTACCACGGCGAGCTATTCGTCGACGTAAAGACTGGGCTGATCGTGCGCCTAATCACCAAGGCCGATCCGAAGATTACGGACTTTGTCCATCAGGAGGACATCCGCACGGACTACGAGCCGACGACGGTGGGGACTACGACATACGTCCTGCCGGGACACATTACGATCCTCTCGACTGTCGTTCCGAACGGCGACTCCTACGTGAAGTTTGGCACCCGGCGTACGCTCTACGATGTGACGATCAGCAACTACAAACCTTAAGCGATTTACATTACCGTGCTAGAATTCGGCGTCTATGCAGTCGGGGCCCGCAGTAGATTGACTTCAAATCGATCAACGCCTTCTTACGCGGAAAGGTCCTATATGCATCCCTCGAAACGTATCGCCGCCGAGTTCTTTGGCACCTTCTGGCTGGTCTTCGGAGGCTGTGGCAGCGCGGTCCTGGCGGCAGCCTTCCCACAGCTTGGCATCGGCTTCGTCGGCGTCTCGCTGGCCTTTGGACTTACCGTCCTCACCATGGCTTTCGCCATCGGGCACATCTCTGGCTGCCACCTCAATCCGGCCGTCTCGATTGGCCTGGTGGTGGGCAAGCGGTTCCCGGTTAGCGATCTCCTCGGCTACGTCATTGCGCAGGTAGCCGGTGGCATCGCCGGAGCGTCGACCCTCTATCTGATTGCGAGTGGCAAGCCGGGCTTCGTGGCCGGCGGCTTTGCGTCGAATGGCTACGGGGACCACTCACCCGGCGGCTACTCGCTGCTGGCCTGCCTGGTAGCAGAAGTCGTCCTCACGGCGTTCTTCCTGCTGATCATCCTCGGGTCGACGGACGAGCGCGCACCCAAGGGATTCGCGCC
>JAYVZU010000041.1:0-7915 GCA_043783075.1 Rhodanobacteraceae bacterium | reverse complement strand
ACCTGATCCGGCATGGCCATCGCCGCATCGCCTGCGTCGGCTATGACGAGGATGTGTACACGATTCACGAGCGCGTGGAGGGCTACCGGGCAAGGATGCATTCGCACCACTTGAAATCCACCATGGGGCTGGGGCTGGGGTTGTTGACGCTTGATGATATTCGCAAGTGGCTGGCCGAGACGCTGGCCGGCAAGATGCCTCCAACTGCTATTTTCTCCCTTAACCACCGGACGTCTATCTTTCTGCTTCAGGCTCTCGCCGAGCAAAAAGTTCGCGTCCCACAAGACATCGCATTGGTTGGGTTTGACGACTTCGATCTGGCCAATATCGTATCGCCCCCGCTCACCACCGTCGCGCAAAATCCGGTGGAACTGACTCGCCGTGCAATGGGTCTGCTAATGATCGGCATTCAGGATGCAAAATCTGGTGCAGTCACTTCGCCGGCAAAGATCATGCTGCCAACCAGACTAATGGTTCGCTCGTCCTGTGGACCGCATGAAGTCACGTCGGCATAGGGGTGTTCGGAAAACACTGTCAGGAGTTCAGTCTTGTCACTTGGAATTTCGCTCAGAAAAATGGTTGTAGCTTGGCTGATACTGGTTGCTCCGGGATTCGGCCAACGAGTCGCGGACACGCATGCGTCGGTCGTGGACGTCGCCGCACGTCAGGTTGCCATGAGGTCGACCAAAGACCCGTTGCTTCGGTCGGCTATCAAGGGCCTCCGGTCCTGCGTCGAGCTACCTTCCGTTGCAGCGCCGTCGGGGCGAATGACTATCCCGCGTCATTATCTCAACGGTTCCAGCGGGCCAATCAATCCGGCGGAACACGAGGCGACAAAGGCTTACACTGCGTTTGAGCAGCGTTTTACCGCTGGGATAAATCAATATGTCGCGACGGGTAGCCATCAGGAATCGCGCTGTGCCTTGGAGCAACTCGACCTCTGGGCGAAGGCGGGCGCGTTGATGGACTACGATCGCTATGAGTCCTCGCAGGCGTGGTATCAGGCGGAATGGACGTTGTCGTCCGCAGGAATCGCCGACTCAGTTCTCGTAAATGACGAAACGCTTGACGCGACTGAACAGAAGCGGGTCACGGAGTGGCTGGATAAGGCGGCGCAGAAGTGTGTCTCGCAAGAGCGGCCGGGCGATACGGGCAATAATCACCACGACTGGCGCGCTCTGGCAGCGATCTCAATTGGCGTGACAGCCGGCGATGACAAGCTGTTTCAGTTCGGTATCGCGACTTATAAAGAAGCTATTGCGGAGATCGATGCTAACGGTGCGTTTCCCAAGGAGATGGTTCGCCACGAGAATGCAACGCACTATCAGGGCTTTACGCTTCAACCACTCGTACTTGTTGCCCAAATCGCAGCACGGCAGGGGATTGACCTCTACGGTTTCAAGGCGAATGATCACTCGCTGCGCGACGCGATCATCTTCTATGGCCGAGCCATTGAAGATCCTTCGATCGTGAAGGTGTATACCAGCGACCCGCAAAAGACCGAGTTCGGCCAGGGAGACTTCGCGGAGTTCGCATTCTATGTGGCAAAGTTCGGCAGTGAGGGTATGCCGCCGCCGATCACGAAGGCACTGATGCACCCGACCTACGACACGCGGATCGGCGGAGAAACTTCGATCATGGCTGCGAAATAAGTTGCTCTCTAAGGCTGTGGATAGGCAGCGGTCAGTGTGGCCTGATATTGGTCCCGCGCCTTGCGATAAGCAGCTTCCAGCTCTGGAGTGGGCTTAGCAGAACGACTCGGCTCGACGGCAACACACCGGTCGGCGATCTCGGCAAAGGTCTGTGGTGTGCCGGATGTCAGGCTATGCAGGTACATTGCCTGGATAGCTCCGCCCAGACAGCCAGCTTCCTCCTGAATAGGAACTTCAACCGTCGCTCCACTTGCATCGGCAAGCAACTGCCGCCAGGCCTTTGACTTTGACCCGCCACCAATGACGAGCATTCGGTCCACCGCAACGCCATTCTGAATCAGGTCCAGCCCGTTCAGGATGCCGAAGCTAACTCCTTCGATGGCTGCCCGAATGAGGTTCTCCGGCGTGAAGTTGTTGGGCGATATCCCAGACAGCGTACCGCGGGCATTCGGGAGGTCGGGAGTCCGCTCTCCGTTCAGGAAAGGTAGAAATACAAGTCCGCCGGCACCGGGTTCTGTAGCTGCGAGCGCTGCTTCAATGTCATGGACCGTCTTGCCCAATGTATTCAGCGTCTGTGTCACGACGTTGGTGGCGTTCATCGTGCAGACCAGCGGTAGCCAGCCTCCGGAGGACGAACAGAATGGCGCGACGTTGCCGGTGGCATCGAGAACGGGTTCCTCGTGATAGCTGTAGACCGTCGAGGATGTTCCAAGCGATAGTGTGACTACGCCCTCTCGCACGTTTCCCGTGCCGATGGCGCCCATCATATTGTCACCGCCGCCGCAGGAGACAACGCAGGAGGTCGGCACTCCGAGGTCCGCCGCAACGCCTGGAAGCAGATTTCCGACAGCCTCGTCCACTGAAATCAACTTCGGCAAGGCCACGAAGAGCTGTCCAGTACCACCGTCGATGGCGTCCAGGACTGCGCGGGACCACTGGCGTGTGCGAACGTCGAAGAACGCCGTGCCGGAGGCGTCGCCAAACTCAGCGCAGAGGCGTCCGGTGAGATAAAAGTTCAGATACTCATGCGGCAACAAAATGTGGCGAATTCGGGCGAAGTTTGCGGGCTCATTCTCCTTCAGCCAAAGAAGCTTTGAGACCGTATAGCCCGTCAGCGGCACGATGCCAAAGCGTTCAAACCAGCCCTGCTTGCCCCCGAGCAAATCGACAAGCTCCTGATTCTGCGGTGCAGTTTCGGTATCGCACCACAGCTTGGCCGGGCGAATTACTTCGAGGTTTTCATCCAGCACAACCAGTCCATGCTGCTGCCCGGAGACGCCAAGTGCGAGAACATTTGCGCCGGGATTGCTGGAGAGAGCCTGACGGACAGACGTTTGAAGTGCCGCAACCCACCACGCTGGATCCTGCTCGCGGGCGCCGGACTCCCGCTCCGTGAGGGCGTGGGGCGCGTAGCCGCTGCCGAGAGTTTTGCCGTTTTCGTCAAACAGAAGAGCTTTGGTGCCTTGGGTGCCGCAGTCGATTCCGAGATACATTGCGTGTCCTTTAGGTGCTTGTCGATCAGAATAATAAATCAGGATTTTCCAGCAATCACCAGTCTGTCAGCGTGCCATCGAGTTTGCGCGCTATGGGTAGATACGCACGCTGGTACGGATACTTCGCAGCGAGTGCCTCGTCGATATCCACGCCGAGACCGGGTGCATCGCCGGGGTGCATATAGCCGGCATTGAAGGTGTAGTTGTGGGGGAAGACCTCGTCCGTCAGCGGCGTGTGGTGCATATGCTCCTGAATGCCAAAGTTATGGATCGACAGGCCAAAGTGGAGTGCAGCCGCCATGGTGATCGGCGATAGATCCGTCGCGCCGTGGAAGCCTGTCCGAACGTGGTAAAGAGCAGCGAAATCTGCGGTCTTCTTGGCGTGCGTGATTCCGCCGCCATGCACGATCGTCATCCGGATATAGTCGATCAGTTGGTGACGGATGAGGTCATGCGCATCCCACACCGAGTTGAAGACCTCGCCCGTAGCAATCGGCGTCGTGGTGTGCTTGCGGATCAGTTCGAAGCCTTCCTGTAGTTCCGCAGTGCAGGGGTCTTCCATCCAAAAGAGGTGATAAGGCTCAAGCGCTTTGCCCAGCCGTGCAGCTTCAATCGGGGTTAGGCGGTGGTGGACGTCGTGCAGCAGATGGACGTCGGGGCCAAGGTCTACACGAAGCTTCTCGAAGAGGCTCGGCGCGAAGTTGAGATAGCGCTCGGTGGACCACAGGCTCTCGCCTGGAAGCCCACGTTCGGCGGGTTCGTAAGGCTTGCCGCCCTTCGGCACACCATAGCTACTGGCCACGCCGGGGACGCCGCTCTGCGCGCGGACTGCAAGGTAGCCCTCGGATATATAGTGGCGGACAGAATCGACCGCTTCCTCGATATCTCGACCGTTTGCGTGGGTGTAAACCAGCACGCCCTGACGACTCTTACCGCCCAGCAGGTTGTAGACGGGGGTATTCAGCGCCTTGCCCTTGATATCCCACAGTGCGACGTCGACTGCCGCGATCGCAGTCATCGTAACGGGGCCGCGACGCCAGTAGGCTCCGCGGTAGAGATACTGCCAGATGTCTTCAATATCGAACGGATCGCGCCCGATCAGGCAGGGCAGCACGTGTTCAGAAAGATAGCTGGCAACGGCAAGTTCACGGCCGTTCAGCGTCGCATCGCCCAGGCCGTAGATGCCTTCGTTAGTCTCGATTTTCAGCGTTACGAAGTTGCGGTCTGGCGAACAGACGATGAGGCGAGCGTTCGTAATCTTCATGGCTTCGGCGTCCCCACAGGAGTGATCTCTATGTAGTCTATGGGTGCCGGCTCTCCGGTTGGAGGGTCGCCATCCGGTATGCCGCGAATTGTAAGTGTATCGCCGGGTTTTAGTGCGGTCGCTGCGGGAAGCATGAAGCGAGTCGTCGTACTGCCATCCAAATGGTTGTCCATGGCGGCGGGTGGCAGGGTTGCATCGGCTACCCAATTTGCAACGGGCTTGCCATTCAGCAGGAGTTCAAAGTGGGATGCCCCACTGCGCAAATCATAGTACTGCACGGCCACGTTGTAGCTGCCGGCCGGGCGATCAAGCCTGGTGGTGAGGGTGCACGCCGCCGCATGTTTGCAGACCACAGCCTTCCCGCCAGAAGCAGTCTCCCAAGGGTCGCCCGGAACGACAGTGTAGCCATCCGCCTTCATGGATTCTGCTTCGATCCGATTCGGATAGTGTCCGACACGGCCCTGTTTGTCCAGAATCCCAGACTGACGGAGGAACCATTCGCTAACGGCATCGCGCCAGACAACTGCATGAGCGGCTTGATATTGAAACAGGGCAAGAGTCGCTGCGTAGACCTGGTCATCAACGAGGCCGTGCAAAGTCATCCATTGCGGGGCGAATGTCGCTGCAGTCGCAGCGCCTTCGTAGTGCGAGTCGTAGACATGCTGTGCAACAGTCTTGCCAGAGTGCAGCACATGGTCGTATGGAACGTGGTGCATGAAGAGCAGAAGTTCGTCGGGGCAGGTCTGCAGCGACTCATAGATTGCAGCGAGCTCCGGCGGATACTGCCCGATGTATCCCGTGCCCGTCGCGGTCGAGCGATCCATGCCGATACCCTTGCTATCTCCGCGGAACCACTGGCCCCAGCCATTGCGTTCAGCCGATTCAATGCCCGGCCCATAGTGTATGCCCAGAATATTCGTCAGCGTTCCAATGCCGAGCGGGCCGGTGTACTGCTCATAGGCATGCCACGATTCCAGCTGTAATTTGTTCACTGTGGCAACGACTTTTGGATCGTTGCCGAAGGTCAGGCGCGTCCAACCATCGACTATGGATTCAGAAGAGAGGTCCGGATTCCACGCCAGCTTGCCATAGCCGTAAAGGTTTGCCATCGCCATCGGATGATGCATCCAGTTAGCATTCAGCCCAACGTTTACGACTGACACGAATCCGCCAAGCGGCTGATGAAAGTTCTTACCTTCAACGATCTCTTTCACCGGCGTGCTATGGCCGTTGACGCGCAAATCCGTGTCCAACGCGGCTTTCCACATCGGGATCAGGAAGACCATGTGGCGCTGTTGGCCGGTGTACTCCTGCGTGGTCTGCAGCTCGATCGCCTGCGCGGTGTGCTGCAGTCCGGAGAAGAGCGGCGAGACTGGCTCACGTACCTGAAAGTCGATGGGGCCATGCTTCACCTGGATGACGACATTAGGTTCAAATGTGCCGTCCAGCGCTCTGAAGTTGTCATACCCGGCGCGAGCCCGGTCGGCCTTCAAATCGTTCCAGTCCAGGTGGTTGTTATAGACGAAGCCTCTGTAGAGCACGACGCCACCGTGTGGCTTTAGCGCGCGGGCCACTGTGTTTGCCGCCTCGGCTGGCGTGCGGCCGTACTTCGATGGGCCAACGCGACCTTCCGAATCGGCCTTGATGACAACGCCGCCAAAGTCGGGGATCAGCTTGTAGATCTCGTCGACCTTTGCCTGCCACCAGGCGGCTACCTGAGGGTCGAGTGGGTCGAACGTAGTCAGTCCGCCGACGGCCTGCGGGCTGGAAAGGTCGACCGAGAGCGACATACGAACGCCCCACGGACGCAGCGCGTCTGCGATGCGGGCCAGTTCGGCAAGCATCGCGGGATCCAGCGTATGAAGGTTGGAGTTGACGTTGTTCGGCGTACAGCCGTTGATGCCGATAGACGCCAATAGACGTCCATACTCGGAGACGCGGGTGAGGTCCGATCGGACGTGGCCGTTGTCGAAGAAGATGGAGCGGCCCGCGTACCCGCGTTCGATTGTGCCGTCGAAGTTGTCCCACTGGTTCACCCAGCGGATGGGTGACGACGGCGTGCCCTCCTCATTTGTGGGTACAGCTTTTTCCGATGCGATATCTTCAAGCAAATGAAAGACGGCATAGAGCTCTGATCGGGGGGTGCCACCCAGAAGGAGCAAATGCATGTGCCCATTTTCGCGGCCCGAGCGGATGAGGTAGCCTTCTCCCGTGGGTTGGTGCTGATTGGTGTCGAAAGTTCCGATGCGGCTGAGTATTGCCGACGATGTCAGGAAGATCACATCGCGCGAATCTTCGTCGGAGAGTTTCTCCGGATTGGCGACTGTAAACTTGCGACCCAGCATCGAAGTAAGTCCGCGCTGAAGCTCTGTGGCCGCAGCCTTGTCGGTTGCGGTGTTTCCGAGAAGTACGATCGTGCTCGGCAGATCGCGGTACTGCGCGGGGTGTGAAACAGGTGCGTTGCGAAGCCAGCCTGCGTGGCCGTCGTCTGCATACGCGCTTGCAATCCCCGCCACGGCGACGAGGATTGCAAGCCGCAAGTTACGTTTCGACGCCATGAGTATGTCCTAGTGGGGAAGCTCTTGCATTCCGGTAATGTGGACCTGCACGGCGGGGCTGTTGGCAGTTGGTTGCGAACCGCCGACGTGGATGGTGTAGTCGCCGGCACGGACTGCCCTGACGCCCTTGTCATCCACCTGCGACAGTGTGCGTGGATTGAGTTCGAAGACAACATGCTTAGTCTCGCCCGCAGCCAGATGCACGCGCTTGAAGCCAGCCAGCGCCAAGTTCGGAGAGACCTCGGTGTGCGGCGGCGTCAAGTAGAGTTCGGCCACCTCGTCACCTGCAAGCGATCCGGTGTTCTTTACGTCTGCCTCGACCTTCAAAGTTTCACCAGCCTTCAGAGCCTTTGCGGTACGAATGTTGGAGTAGCCAAACGTCGTGTAGCTAAGGCCGTATCCAAAGGCGTAGAGCGGCGCACCCTTGAAATAGCGATAGGTCCGGTTGGCCATCGAATAGTCGGAGAATGGCGGCAGTTGATCGACCGAGGTGTAGAAAGTAATCGGCAGACGCCCAGCGGGGTTGTTCTTTCCGCTAAGTGTTTCGGCGATGGCCTGTGCACCAGCCTCGCCCGGATACCATGCTTCAAGGATTGCGGCAGCATGTTCCTGCGCCCAGTTCACCGAGAGCGCACTGCCGTTCATCAGAACCACGACAAGCGGCTTACCAGTTGCTGCAACAGCTTCTAACAGGTGCTGCTGTGAGGCTGGGAGCTTGATATCAGTGCGGTCACCACCGGAGAAGCCTTCGATGTGGATCGGCATCTCCTCACCTTCAAGCTCAGGCGACAGCCCAACGAATGCGACGACAACATCAGCTTGATTTGCTGCCGCAACAGCCTCGGGTTCGAGAACGTTCGACGGCGGTGCCCAGTCCAGCGAGATGCCAGCGCCAAACAGCTTGGCATTGTGCAGGTACTCCACGCGGAGTTCGTGCGGAGCCATGTT
>JAYVZU010000040.1:0-2639 GCA_043783075.1 Rhodanobacteraceae bacterium | reverse complement strand
TGCCGGCGGAGACCCCGACGGCGATCGCTGCGAGGGCGTTGGAGACGTTGTGGCGGCCCAACATGTGCAGGGTTACTTCGGCGGTTTCTCCCGGAGAGATGGCCGTGAAGCGAAGGCCGTCGGTGCCGGTCTCGACGATGTTCTCGGCGCGGATCTGAGCTGCGGGTGCGACGCCGTAGAGGATTGCGCGGTCGCCGAGGTTAGCTGCGAAGCGGGCTACGCGGTGGTCGTCGGCATTCAGGATGGCGCGGCCGTCGGGCGGTAAGGACTGGACGAGTTCGTACTTCGCGGCGGCGATGCCTTCGATGCCATTGGGGAAGAACTCGATGTGCGCGGTGCCGACGTTCAAGATGACACCCCAGTTGGGCTCGGCGATGCGGCAGAGTGCGGCGATCTCGCCTGCGTGGTTCATCCCCATCTCGATGACCGCGACTTCGTGTTCGGGTTCGAGGCGCAGGAGTTGGAGCGGGACGCCGAAGTGGTTGTTGAGGTTTCCGGCGGATTTCAGGACTTTGAACTTCGCGCTTAGGACCGTGGCGATGGCTTCTTTGGTGGTGGTCTTTCCGGCTGATCCGGTGATGCCGATGACTCGCTTGCCCCATTTGCGGCGGACTTCGCGTGCGAGCGTTTGCATGGCCTTCAGGACGCAGTCTTCGGACTCGGGAACCCAGAGGAGTTTGCTGGGGTCCATCTCGTCGGGAGCCAGCCAGTGATTGCTGACGACGCATCCGGCGGCTCCGTTTGCCAGTGCGGTTGCGACGTAATCATGGCCGTCGACTCGGTCGCCTTTGACGGCGAGGAAGAGGTCGCCAGCGTTGAGGGTGCGGGAGTCGATGGAGTAGCCGAAGGCTTCGGCGTCTTCGTTGAAGTCGCCCTCGGCGTGGATGTAGTCGGCGATTTGGCCTAGCGTCAGCTTCATGCGGTTCCAAGTAGCAATGATTCTTGAGCTGTTAGCTTGGAGCTAATAGCTGACAGCTCCAGAGTGGAGGATTTCGGCGGCTACTGCGACATCGTCGAAGGGGATGGTGTGGTCGCAGAGGATCTGGACTTTTTCGTGGCCCTTGCCGGCGAGGAGGACGATATCGCCGGGCTTTGCGGCATTGATAGCGAGCTTGATGGCAGCGGCGCGGTCGGGTTCGACGATGCACTCGGTGGTGGTTTCTCGGACACCGACGAGGGCTTCGGCGATGATCGGGTCGGGGTCTTCGGAGCGGGGGTTATCGCTGGTCAGGACAACGAGGTCGCTTCCCTCTCCTGCGGCGCGGCCCATCTTGGGGCGCTTGGTGCGGTCGCGGTCGCCGCCGCAGCCGAAGAGGGTGATGACGCGGCCGTTGTTGGGCGAGACGAGATCGCGGGCAAGCGTGATCAGGTTGCGGAGGGCGTCGTCGGTGTGGGCGTAGTCGACTATGACGGTGAAACCGGCTTCGCGGGAGCCGGGTACGACCTGGAATCGGCCCGAAACTTGATGGAGGTTCGCGGCGGCGGCGGCGATCTGCTCGAGCGTCAGGCCCCGGGCGAGCGCGGCACAGGAGGCGGCAAGTAGGTTGTAGACGTTGACTCTGCCGGTTAGATTTGAAGCGATATCGATTGCTCCGACTGGAGTTTGCCAGAGGTAGGTGGTGTGGCCGGCCTCGAGGCGAAGGTTCTCAGGACGGTAGTTGGCGTCGACCAGGCCGTAACGGAAGAGTCTAGATTGCATTGGCGATGCGAGGAGTTCGAGGCCAAATACGTCGTCCTGATTGATGACTGCGATCCTTGGTGGGGCGGCGCCCTCACCCGCAAAGATTCTGGCCTTGGCTGCGGCATAGGCTTGCATCGTTCTGTGATAATCCAAATGATCCTGCGTCAGGTTGGTGAAGATGGCGGTGTCAACATGCACACCCCAAACGCGCTCCTGGTCGAGGGCATGGCTGGACATCTCCATCACGACTTCAGTGCAGCCGGCGGCTACTCCGTCGGCGAAGATCTGCATCAGGTCGGAGGCCTCGGGTGTGGTGTGTTCGCTGGGACGGATTTCGTCGCCGATATGGGTTTCGATGGTGCCGATCAGCACGCATTTTCGGCCTACGCTGCGCAGCATCTGCTCGAGCAGGAACGCGGTGGTTGTTTTGCCGTTGGTGCCGGTGACGGCGGAGACCTTCAGCTTCTGCTCGGGGTGGTCGAGGAGGTTGGCGGCGATGCGGGCGAGGGCTCGGCGGCCGTTGGAGACGAGGTAGAACGGGAGTTTCGTGCGCTGCTGCCAGGCTTCAGGCGAGTCGGTGACGATGGCAGAGGCGCCACGCTCTATCGCACTGGCGATGAACTTGTTGCCGTCGGTCGAACCGCCACGCATGGCGACGAATATGTCGCCCTTGCGGACGCGGCGCGAGTCGTACTGGACGCGGAGCACGTCGGCGGTGGAGCTGGTGCGCTCGAGGGTCTCAACGCCGTTTAGCGCTTCGTAAATCCACATGGTTTGATTCTACTTTCGACGGCAAAGACGGCGCGGATAAGTGGGATAGAGAACGGATGAGACGGATAGGGCAGATGCGAAATACTGAGATTCTTCGCTGCGCTCAGAATGACGAGCTTTATTGTTTTGATCCGTTCTTTATCGTTTGTATCCGCGCCGTCGTTGTTATGGTTTAGCGGGCGAAGCG
>JAYVZU010000039.1:0-23747 GCA_043783075.1 Rhodanobacteraceae bacterium | reverse complement strand
TGTACCGCCGCGCCACCGAGGCCGACCCCTCCTACGCCCTCGCCTTCTTCGATCTCGGCAACGTCCTCGACGAGACGCAGCACCTGCACGACGCAATCGCGGCCTACCAGACCGCCATCAAGCTAGTCCCGCAGTATGCCGACGCTCACTACAACCTCGCCCTCGCCTACGAGCGTCAGGGCGAACGCCGCCGCGCTCTCCGCCACTGGATGGCCTACGTCCGGCTCGACCCCATCGGCCCGTGGGCGACCCATGCCAAGGCGCAGGCCCGCAAGATCCTCGCCATGGAGCGCCTGTCCATTGTGAGCCGCGGCGGCAACCTGGTCTCCGCCGCCAGCTAACACCCGGGAGAATCGGAACGTAGCTCATACAACTTCCGGCCATCTCCGATTTCGATAGAGTCATTGTGCCGAGGGCAAGCGGATGTCAGTTTTTAACCTAAAGCTCCACGGAGCCACTCCATTTGGCCCTTAAAGGATTTGCCAGTGGACGTTCCCACCCTTTTTTTCGTCGAAGCAAGTCTCTTGTTTCTTTTCAGTTTGACCATGGTCGTAAACTCCATCGGCCAGCCGGGACAGGGTGCCAACTATTGGTTTGCAGCCTCAAACTTTTGCGGAGGCGTTAGCCTCGTCCTGCATTCGTTCCCGCCCAGAGACGTTTTTCTCACCATCACCCTCTCGAATCTGCTCCTCTTTATCGAGTTGTGCCTTCTCAACAAAGCCATCGCTGA
The DNA here is from genome assembly GCA_043783075.1 of Rhodanobacteraceae bacterium. Classification (GTDB taxonomy): domain Bacteria; phylum Acidobacteriota; class Terriglobia; order Terriglobales; family Acidobacteriaceae; genus Edaphobacter. The sequence continues at coordinate 23,017 of JAYVZU010000039.1, read as the reverse complement.
GTTTGTTGAACGCGGCCGCCATCTCTGGCTCGGGCTTCTTGGTCTCTCCGTCCTCGCAACCATCATCACCTTCTATGCCATCCGCCAAGGCCCCAATCCCGAGTTGGTCATGCGTTTCATCTCAGTCATCGCCATTTCCACCGGGGCCTGCAGTGCGGTGCTGCTCTTTCGCTATCCTCCCCGGCGCTCCAAAATCCCAACGTTTGTCATGGGGACGCTATTCTCTTTCTACTTGACGAATAACCTCGTGCGTAGCTTCAGTGGGTATGCTTCGCTTCGCTTTTACCACATCTGGCTTGACCGAACCATCCTCGCGGGCCTCTGCTTTGGCTTTCTTTGGATGACCACCGCCCGCCTGCGCAGCAGCCTCGAGCAGCTCGCTGGCACGGATGCTCTTACCGGCACCTTCAACCGCCGCGCCGTTGAGCGCGAGACGGCACGGGTTTTCAATCGCAGTCGCGAACGTAAAGAGTGGATCTCCGCTCTCATGCTCGATATCGATTGCTTCAAGCAGATCAACGACGGGTATGGCCACCACGCCGGCGACCTCGCCCTCCGCGCCATCGCCGACTGCCTCCACAGCACAATGCGGGTCACGGATCTCGTAGCCCGCCTCGGCGGCGACGAGTTTCTCGTGATTATGCCCAATACCGACGGCAACGCAGCCCAACTTGCCGCCGACCGTATCTGCATCCAACTCGCCAGAATCCGCGTTTCCTGCGACACCGGCGAGTTTGGCGTTCGCGCGAGCATCGGCATCACCTCAATGGAAGACGGCAACCTCTCACTCGAAGACCTGCTGAAACTTGGCGATCGCGCGCTCTACGTTGCAAAGGCGACCAGCCGCCGCGAGGTTCCCGTCCTCGCTCAGGTCGTCCAAAAAGCCACGGACCATGCCCTTGACTCCCGGATCCGTTGACTCTCTCAACCCGCGAGATCCCTGGTAGCGCCGTCGTCAATGGGCAGAGGTTCAGCGGTATCCTTATGATTCGCCCGCACAAGGACAAAGTAGGGGACGGGAGTCTGGCGTACGGGAACGAACCGAATCTCATGTCCGGTCTTGGCGGGTTCAATCATTCCCTGCAAGCCGACCTGTCACCTCCGCTTGTCCCCCTCTGATATAAGAAGGTCATCATGAAAATCAAATCCTCCGTCGCCAGTCCGTGGATGTTCTGCCTTTCAGCGTGCCTGTTTGCTTCTTCCGCCCTGGCCCAGAAGCCAACCCCGCCCCAGCCCAACGACGAGGAATATACCAAGAAGATCCACGAGTATCTCAACGACCCGCGCTTCACCACCGAGCTGGTCGACCATCTGCCCGCTTCCGCGAAGGTTCCGACACCCCTCAAGTTCCTCGCCAAGATGCCCGGCCAGCCCGGCGAGCTCTACTACACTGCCGACATCCATCGCTACTTCGAGGAGCTCGCCAAAGACTCGCCCCGTGCCAAGTTCTGGAAGCTTCCGCTCAAATCCGAGGAGGGTCGCGACATGGTCGTACTCGCCATCGGCAGCGAAGACTCCATCAAGAATCTCGACAAATATAAGGCCGATCTAGCCGCCCTTACCGACCCCCGCAAGACCACCGAGGAGCAGGCCCAGAAGATCATCCACACCTCGAAGCCCATCTACTGGATCACCAGCGGCATCCACTCGCCCGAGACCGGCGGCCCCGAGATGCTTGTCGAACTCGCCTACCGCCTTATCGTTGAAGACTCGCCCTTCATCCAGCAGATCCGCAACAACGCCATCGTCTTTATCACGCCGGTCGTCGAAGCCGACGGACGCGACAAGCAGGTCGACACCTACTACTACGGCAAAGAGACCAAGAAGCCCAAGCCACCCATGGTCTATTGGGGCAAGTACGTCGCGCACGATAACAATCGCGACGGCATGGGCCAGCTCCTGCACCTCACGCAGAACATCACCGGCGGCGTCCTGGAGTGGCACCCCACCATCCTGCACGATCTCCACGAAGCGCAGTCGTATCTCTACGTCTCCACCGGCACCGGCCCCTACAACCCGTCCATCGACCCCATCGCCGTAGACGAGTGGTGGATGCTCGCCGAAACCGAAGTCATGGAGATGACCAAGCGCGGCGTTCCCGGTGTCTGGACCTTCGGCTACTACGACGGCTGGGTCCCGAACTACCTCTTCTGGATCGCCGAGTCGCACAACTCCTTCGGCCGTTTCTACGAGGTCCAGTCCTACGGGCCTGATGTCACCGAGAAACTCACGCTGCCGGCCACCTCCACCAGCCGCGAGTGGTACCGCCCCAACCCGCCGCTCACCACCGTCAAGTGGGGACCGCGCAACAACACCAACATCCAGGAATCCGCCATCCTCATCGCGCTCAACAAGGTCGCGAAAGAGAAGGATCTCTACCTCGAAAACTACTGGATGAAGAACAAGCGCGCCGTCGCCAAGGGAACCGACGGCCCGGTCTACGGCTGGGTCATCCCCGCCGCGCAGGCCCACCGCGTCAACGCCGCCGACATGATCAACGACCTCCGCCACCAGGGTGTCGAAGTCCAGATCGCCAACACCGAAGGCTCTTTCGCGGGGACGAAAGTCGCCAAGGGTGACTACATCATCCGCGCCGACCAGCCGTACCGCACCCTCGTCGACCTCTACTTCTCGCTCCAAAACTACCCTGTCACCAACCCCCTCCCCTACGACGACACGGGCTGGACCATGCCGCTGATGCGCAACGTCACCGTCCACCAGCTCAAGGACAAGGCTATCTTCGCCGCGTCCATGACCCTCACCGCAGCCAATGTCACGGTCCCCGGAACGGTAAGCGGAGCGGGTAAGGTGTTGGTCGTTGAAAACAACACCGACAACGTCCTCACCACCTTCCGCTTCAAGAATCCAGAAGCCAAGATGGAAGCCGCCGAAGATGACTTCGACCTCGCCGGCCACCACCTCCGCGCCGGAGCCTTCATCCTCCGCGACGGCCTCACCGACAAGCTCAAATCCTCCATCAGCGACCTCGGCCTGGTCGCCTATTCCACCGACGACATCTCGGTCAAAACCCACGCCCTAACCATCCCCCGCATCGGCTACGTCCACAGCTGGGCCAACACGCAGAACGAGGGCTGGGTCCGCGCCGCGCTCGACCACTACAGCGTCCCGTACACCTACTTCGGCGACCAGAAACTCCGCGACGGCAACCTCCGCTCGAAGTACGACGTCATCGTCTTCCCCTCGATCGGCGGAACCTCCGTCGCGCAGGTCAACGGCCTGCCCAAGACCGGTCCCGATGCCATCCCCTACAAGAAGACCGCCCTAACCCCCAACCTCGGCGCCGAAGATTCGAGCGACGACATCCGCGGCGGCATGGGCATCGAAGGCCTCGCCGAGCTGGTCAAGTTCGTCGAAGCCGGGGGAACCCTCATCACCGAGGGCAGCACCTCCACCATCCTGCCCGACTACGGCATCACCACCCAGGTCACGGTTGAGCACCCCGCCACCCTCTACGCCAAGGGCGCGCTCCTGCGCGGCCTCATCTCCGACAAGAAATCCCCCATCGTCTACGGATACACCGGCGACCAGCTCCCCATCTACTTCTCGCAGGAGCCCGTCCTCGCCACCGCCCGCGCGGGCTTCCGTGCAGGCCCCTCGGTCCCCGGCGTAGGTGTCGACGAGACCCCCAACGCCAACCCCATCCGCCTCTCACCCTACGAGCCCGAAGAGACTACAGCCGAACCCAAAGGCCTCCCCACCCAGGAGCGCGACGCCGCCGACACCCGCGCCGCACTAGGCCGCCAGACCGGCGCCGAAGCCCCCCCAACCCCGCCCCGCGTCGTCATGTCCTTCCCCACCAAGCCGGAAGACATGCTGCTGTCCGGAGAGTTAGCCGGCGGCCAGAACCTCTCCGGCCGAGCCCTCGCCATCGACCAACCCCTCGGCAAGGGCCATGTTGTCATGTTCGCCCTCCGCCCCTTCTGGCGCTGGCAGACCCAAGGCACCTACGCCCTCGGCTTCAACACCATCATCAACTGGGACCACCTCGACGCCGGCAAAAAGTAGTGGGTGCCCCATCCTCGCGCAGTCTCATCGCGCAGGGTGGGGTGCATCGACAGCTTGGGAAAGCGTATCGGCTCACCTGCGGTATTCGTCTGGGGTATCGTTTGCGGAAGCAAACGACCGTCTTCTCTGAGCCCAGCATAAACTGACCGCTATGCCAACAGGGTTGAAGCGTTACCAGGAGTCAGGCCAACTCCACCACATCACTTTCAGTTGCGCCCGCCATCGTCCAATACTGGGCACCCCAGAAGCCCGCGACACATTGCTGACCATACTGGAGCGGACCCGTGAAATCGACAACATGAACGTCTACGGATACGTCGTTATGCCAACACATGTTCATCTTCTGGTCTCAGAACCGGAAGCTGCAAAGCTCTCTCTCTCTCGCAATGCAGATTTTGAAACAAAGATTCTCAAAGACTCGACCTGAAGAGTACGTATGGGAACCCCGCTACTACGACTTCAATGTCCGGACGCCCGACAAACGGGAAGAGAAGATCGTTTACATCCACAAGAATCCGGTACGGGATGGGCTGGTATCGGCTCCAGAGTTGTGGCGATGGAGCAGCTTTCGGTCCTATGCGTATCTGGAGGATGGTCCTGTTACCTTGACCCGAGATTGATCGCAAGACGGTCGAGCCGTAAGCTCGATACCCCACCCTGCGCGATGAAACTGCGCGAGGATGGGGCACCCACTGGATCAACCTGCTATCCTCCACCCGGGGGATCGAAGTGACTCAAACCACCGCCAAACCCGCCGCCCTAACCCAGCTCTCCGACGACGAACGTCTCCTCCAAACCTCGATCCGAGACTTCGCCCGCAACCGTATCGCCCCCCTCTCCCGCCAGATGGACGAGTCCGCCCAGATGGACCCTGGTCTGATCAAAGAGCTCTTCGCCCTCGGCATCATGGGCATCGAAATCCCCGAGCAATACGGCGGCACAGGCGGCACGTTTTTTGATTCCGTCCTCGCCATCGAAGCCATCTCCGAGACCGACCCCGCCGTCGGCGTCATGGTCGACGTCCAGAACACCCTCTGCATCAACGCCCTCCTCCGCTGGGGTTCCGACGAGCAGCAACAGACATGGTTCCCCCTCCTCGCGAAGGACACCATCTCGTCTTTCGCCCTGTCGGAAGCCGCCTCCGGCTCCGACGCCTTCGCCCTCCAGACCCGGGCCACGAAGCAGGGCGACACCTACGTCCTCAACGGCCAAAAGCTCTGGATCACCAACGCCAAGGAGTCCGGCCTCTTCATCGTCTTCGCCACGCTCGACCCCGCACTCGGCTATAAAGGCATCACCGCGTTTCTGGTCGAGAAGGGAAATCCCGGCTTCACCATTGAAAAAAAAGAAGATAAGCTCGGGATCCGAGCCTCCAGTACCTGCGCCCTCACCTTCACCGACTGCAATATTTCCGCAGAGAATATTCTTGGGGAACCGGGCAAAGGCTACAAGATTGCGATCGAGGTCCTGAACGAGGGCCGCATCGCGATCGGCGCACAGATGGTCGGCCTAGCCCAGGGAGCGTGGGATCACGCCGCAAAATGGGCCGCCAACCGCAAGCAATTCGGCCAGCCGCTGGTCGAGTTCCAGGCCATGCGCTTCCAACTCGCCGAGATGATTACCGATATCGAACTTGCCCGGCTGGCCGTCTACAACGCCGCCCGCCTCAAGGAGAACGGCGCGCCGTTCCTGAAGGAAGCCGCCATGTGCAAGTACTTCGCCTCGCAGGTCGCGGAGCGTGTCGCCTCCCTGGCCGTCGAGATCTTCGGCGGTTCCGGCTTCGTCAAGGATTACCCCGTCGAAAAACTCTACCGCGACGCCAAGATCGGCAAAATATACGAAGGAACCTCCTTCATACAGCTAGCCACCATCGCCAAAGAAGTCTTGTAGCGCGTGGCCCGAAATCTGGGTGCCCCATGTCTCGCCTCTGAGGCATGGGCGTCCCACTCCCCCAAAAGCCGTAACCCTTTCATTCCAACCCGCGTTTTGTGCTTCCATCCCATTTACACTGTGGTCTGGCCACTTTTATGAGCTCGCAGACCAGTCCGGTGTTGGGCACGAATCGCCCGCCGAGGCGCGCTCCAAGAGGAGCCCCGCTGCCGTTCCTCGGCCTCGCCTGCGCAGTCGGCGTCTCTTCCATCTACTTCAACCAGCCGCTCCTCAGCGAGATGGCCAAGACCTTCCACTCGCGCCCCGAGCACATCGGCTTTGTCGCCGTAGCGACACAAGTCGGATATGCAGCTGGCCTCCTAACGTTTGTCCCTATGGGCGACGTTCTGGAGCGCCGCAGCCTGATGATGCGGATGTTTGCCGCCGTCTCGGTCGCGCTGCTGCTGCTGGCCGCTGCGCCTAGTCTGTTCTGGGTCATTCTCGCCAGCGTCCTGGTCGGGCTGTTCGCGTCCGTCACCCATATCGTCCTCCCCATCGCGCCGGATCTCGTCGACGATCGCCAGCGTGGCCGCGCCATCGGCATCGTGATGACCGGTCTCTTGATGGGTGTGCTCCTCGCGCGAACCTTCTCGGGCTGGGTGTCTAAAATCCATGGCTGGCGCTGGGTCTTTGTCGCCGCCGCGCTGCTCAATCTGGCCTTCGTACCGCTGCTCTGGCGCAAGATGCCCCGCCTCCCACCCAAAGAAGACCTCCGCTATACCGACGCGATGATCTCGCTTTGGACCCTCTTCCGCACCGAACCCCTGCTCCGCGAGGCCTCGATCGTTGGCGGCCTCATGTTCGCGTCGTTTAGCTGTTTCTGGACCAACCTGGCCTTTCTGCTCGACACCCACTACCAACTCGGCCCCGGAGCGGCCGGCAGCTTCGGCATTGTCGGCGCCGCCGGTGCGTTGTGCGCGACATTCGCGGGCCGCATGGCAGACCGCCACGGAGCCCGCTGGGTCGCCTCCGCTGGTCTGGCCACGTTAACCTTCTCTTATTTGCTGATGTGGGCCGCCGTCAGGATTCCCATGTCGACCGTCGAGCATGTGGCTGCCCTCGTCCTCGGCGTCGTCATCCTCGATGTCGGCGCACAGATGACCCAGATCGCCAACCAGACCCGCATCTTCGGCCTGGTCGCCTCCGCCCGCAGCCGCCTCAACACGGTCTACATGGTGCTCTACTTTGTGGGAGCCGCCCTCGGTTCATGGCTCTCCACACTTGCGTGGGCGCACTGGGGTTGGAACGGCGTCTGCGTCCTCGCGCTCGGCTTCATGGCGCTTGCCGCGCTGCGCCACATCACCGGCGTCCGCTCGGTAACCAGCCCGCAGCCCCACGATCCCGAAGCCGCAAACACCTTCCTCGAAGCCTGATGTAGCCCCCACACAAAAAAGGAACCCTCTCGGCTAGGAGAGGGCGGAAGAGTGTATATGAAGGTCTGCAAGTTGCCTCGCATTCCTCTACGATAGGCAAGGCCAATCCAGACCACATCCACCAAAAGGTTGAATTTTCTTCATGCCTAATCCGGTATGCTTAGGCCGTCGCGCCCTTTGTTATGTCTTCCCAACGCCCTAAATCCCGCGCGGCACTTCTCAACCTCCTCGCGGCCACCATCCTCTGCGCCGCAAACACCTCCGCCCAATACCTCACCCCCCAAACCTGGTCCACCCAGGACGGTCTCCCCCAGAACAGCGTCCACGCCATCGCCCAAACCAGCGACGGCTACCTATGGGCCGCCACCGAAGCTGGCCTCGTCCGCTTCGACGGAGCCCGCTTCGAGGTCTTCACCCACCGCACCGACCCCGCATTCACCAGCGACGACCTCTGCTGCCTTGTCGCCGGCCGCGACAACGGCCTCTGGATCGGCACCAGCGACGGCCTCATCCATCTGCATCGCGGCAAATTCGCCCGCTACATCACGGGCCTCCCGTCCGCTTCGATCCTCGGCCTAACCCCGCAGACCGACGGCTCCCTCGACGTCACCACCTCAGGCGGAACCGCACACTGGCCCACCGGCGACGACCCTGCCATCGCAGCCTCTATGCCCCACGTCTCAGACCCCGACGGCGTCTCCATCCTCTCCACCTTCCAGGACCGTGAAGGCAGCGCCTGGATCGGCACCGAATCCTCCGGACTTATGCTGCTGCGCCAGCAAAAGTTCCGCAGCATCCCCGCGCTCGCGGGAAAGCCCATAACCTCTGTCGCCCAGACGACCAACGGAACCACCTGGATCGGCACCCGCGACGACGGCATTTACCGCATCACAAACGGCGTCGCCGACCAGCCGATTCCCACGCATGCCCTCACCAGCGGAGTCATCCTCTCGCTCCAGCCCGCAGCCGATGGCGGCCTATGGGTCGGAACCCCCAGCGGCCTCAACCACCTCGACTCTCACAACGCCGTCCGCCAGATCACCTCCGCCAACGGCCTCCCCGACGACTACATCCGGTCCCTCCTCCCCGCACCGGACGGCTCCCTCTGGGTCGGAACCCAGCACGGCCTGGTCCACCTCCACGACTCCCACATCGAAGCCCTCACCAGTCAATTCGGCCTCGGCGGCGATCTCATCGGCGCGATGCTTACCGATCCCGCTGGCCTCTGGGTCGCGACCTCCGGCGGTCTCTCCCGCATCGCTAACGGCGCAATCAAAAACTTCACGACCGCCGACGGCCTCGCCACCTCCATTGTCACAGCTCTCTCCCGCGACTCCAGCGGCCGCCTCTGGGTCGTCACCGACGACGGAACCTTCGCCACCTTCGAGTCGGAACGCTTCCATCCACGCTTCAACCTCGTCCACGACACAAATGGCAGCAACGCCATCCAGGCCATCACCTTCGACGCCACCCAATCCCTCTGGGTCCGCATGGATCGCGAGATCCTCCGCATCGATCCTGAACAACTCCAAACCTGCCTTGAGCAATCCCCATGCAAACTTCAGGATGACTTCGTCGTCCGCTACGGCCCGGCCGAAGGCCTGCACAACGACGAAGTTGTGCCCCGCGCCACCGCCCTGCCCTGGCTCTCGTCGAACGGAGAACTCTGGTTCCCCACCCGCTCCGGCGTCGCCATCACCCAGACCAACACGCCTTCCCCCAACTTCATGCCGCCCGTGGTGATCGAGCGTCTCCTGCGTGACGATGCCCCCATCGACCTCCTCCACGGCGACCCCCAGATCCCGTTTGGCCCCCAGCGTCTCACCATGGAGTATGCCGCCCTAAGCTTCCTCGCGCCTTCTTCCATGCACTTCCGCTACCGTCTGGAAGGCTTCGACCCGGAGTGGACCGACGCCGGAAACCGACGCTCCGCCACCTACACTAACCTCGCCCCCGGCGACTACACCTTCCTGGTCCAGGCTCGCAACAACGACGCGATCTGGAACCCCACCCTCGTTCAGCTCCGCTTCCGCATCATCCCGCCCATCTACCGCCGCTGGTGGTTCCTCCTCCTCGCCGCGCTGGCTTTGGGAGCCGCAACCTTCGGCATCTACCTCCTGCGCCTCCGTCACCTGCGGAACCAATTCGATGCCGTGTTAGCCGAGCGCAACCGCATGGCGCGCGAGATCCACGACACCCTCACCCAGGACTTCGTCAGCACCTCGCTGCAACTGGATATCGTCGCCCAGCAGCTCAAACGCGGCCACGTTGACAAGGCGATCGAGCAGGTCCGTCAGGCCCGCCAACTCGTCACCGAAGGCCTCGCCGAAGCTCGCCGCAGCATCTGGGAGCTCCGCGCCAACACGTCGCAGGACACCCTCCCCACCCGCATCAACCGCCTCGCAGAGCGCGACGTCTTCACCCATCTACACCCCGTTGTTCAGGTGCGCGGAGCCTATCGCATCCTCGATCCCAGCATCGAGCGCGAGATCCTCCGCGTCGCCAACGAGGCGCTGATGAACGCCGTCAAACACGCCTTCCCCCATCAAACCACCGTCGATCTCTTTTACTCCAGTGAAGCCCTCATGCTTACCGTCAAAGACGACGGCGCAGGCTTCGAGGTCGACAAGTCGCAACAAATCGAGGGCCACTATGGTCTATTGGGTATGCGGGAGCGCGCGTCCATTATCGACGGCACACTCGAAATCCAAAGCCAGCCCGGCCACGGCACCACCGTCCTGCTGCGCGTCCCACTCATTGCGGAGAAAATGTAACCCATGCCTGAACCCATCCGCTTATTACTCGTCGAAGATCACCTTATGGTCCGCCAGGGCCTCGTCGCCCTGCTCTCCAGCGACGACGACATGCAAGTCGTCGGCTCTGTAGGCGATGGCCTCGAAGGCGTCGAAGCCTACCGCCTCCACCGCCCCGACGTCACCCTCATCGACCTCCAGCTCCCCAAGCTCACCGGCGTTGAAACCATCAAACGCGTCCGCGCCGAGTTCCCCGAGGCCCGCTTCATCGTCCTCACCACCTTCGACGGCGAAGAAGATATCTACCGCGCCCTGCAGGCTGGAGCCCGAGCCTACCTGCTCAAGGGAATGCCACTCGAAGAGCTCGTCACCACCATCCACGCCGTGCACAAGGGCAAGCTGCACATCCCTGCGCCCGTCGCTGAAAAACTCGCTCAGCGCGTGAGCGGACAGGAACTGACCGCCCGAGAACTCAGCGTCCTCGAGCGCATCGTCGCCGGCCGCGCCAACAAGGAAATCTCCTCCGACCTCTGCATCTCCGAGGCCACCGTCAAGACCCACATCAACAATCTGCTCGGCAAGCTCGGAGTCGCCGACCGAACCCACGCAGCAACCGTCGCCATTCAACGCGGCCTGGTAAGCCACCGATGATAAAGTCCTTTGCAATCGCACTCATATTTGCCGTCTCCGCGCAGCAACACGCCGCCAAGACCTGGACGCCCGCCACCCCCGCCCAGCTCGAAGCTGCGATTCCGGCCCGCGCACCCGTAGAAAAGGAGCGCATCGAAACCGAGCTATCCTCGGCCAGCGGCATCGTCGACTCCCACGGCAAGGTCATCGCCGCCGTGGTCCTCATCACCGCCGGATACGCTGCCCACGGCAAGTACTCGCACTTCCTCCTTGTCCAGTCCCCCATCCGCATCGGCACGGAGATCCAGCTCGTCCCCGGCAACTACGTCGTCGGCTGGACCCGCGTCCCCGAGGGTCTCTCGGTCCACGTCTATGAGGCGGCCACCGGCAAAGATCTCGGCGCGACCCTGGCCAAACCCCAGACCCAAACTCTCCCCGTAGTCCCGGTAAAGATCTGGCCCCCCAGCGACCGCAGCATGATCCAGATCGGCCGCTTCATGCTCCCCTACACCCTGGCCGAGTAGACGTTCGGGTGCCCCACCTCCACCTTTCGATTGACCAACAACCCTCCCTTCGGTGGACTCGCATCCTACCCGCAATCCCTATGATTCATCTTGCCCATTAGCAAGCTCCCAGCCGACTCCGAGCCGCTTTACCCGCGCTCCTCACGACGTCACTGGACCTGCGCGGCATTGAGGATCCAGATGAAGATAATACCCAAGCTAGCCTGCGCCGCCGCCGCCATCGCACTAGCTCTGCCAGCAGCCCACGCCCAAACCATGGACGACGGCATCATGCTCTCCAAGCTCAAGTACTGCACCGGCGTCTTCTACACGTACGACACCTGGGACCACTACTGGGAGGGCACCAACTACCGCTCCAACTCCAACATCGGCGCCATCACCACCCGTAACATCTCTTACGTCGGCAACTACGGCATTACGGATCACATCGACTTCCTCCTCAACGTCCCCTACATCTGGACGTCCCCGAGCCAGGGCGTACTGCATGGTCAGCGCGGCTGGCAGGACGCTACCTTCGCCATCAAGGCCAAAGTCCTCAGCGTCCCAATCAAAAACTACGGCGCTCTCCGCGCCATTGGGGTCGTCTCCGGCTCCGTCCCCATGTCGGTCTACACCCCGGACGACGCGCCGCTCTCCATCGGCAACCAGAACAAGACTCTCGCCGGCCGGTCCACGCTGAACTACCTCGGCAAGAATGGCATCTACCTCAACGGGTCGACCATCTACACCCTCCGCGGCAACGTCACTCTGTCCCGGCCCTTCTACTACACCAACGGCCGGCTCTTCCTCTCCAACGAGGTCGCGATGCCGAACTCCTTTGAATACGCGGTCGGGGGCGGCTACCGCAAAAATGACACCACCCTCGTCGCCACCTACACGCACCACGACACACGCGGCGGCGGCGACATTCGCCAGCAGGACATGCCCTTCGTCTCCAACCGCCAGAACTACTCCCGCATCGGCGGCACCGTCACCATCCCCTTCCCGCGCATAACCGATCTCCAGTACTGGATGATCTACAACTACACCCTCGACGGCCGCAACGTCGGCCAGGCCAACACAGCCACCGTAGGCCTGCTGTACACCTTCACCATCGGAAAAAAGCGAGCCATGAAATGAAGTTATCCCTTCGCAAACTAGCCCTACCCTTCTCCCTGCTTGCCCTCACCGCAGGCTGCGAAAAGAGCATCACCTCCACCGAGGTGCTGACCGCACACGCTGCGTCCAGCGCGGACGCCAACGCCGGGTCATGGTCCATGATCGTCCTCTCCGGCCCCACGCAGGTCGCCGTAGCAGCCCCCGCAGCGGTGAATAGCCCCGCCTACCAGGCTGAGCTCGCTGCCATTGAAAGTGCGCAGACCGCGATTACGCCAGATCAGCAAGCCGCCATCACCTACTGGTCCGTCGGCGGAGCCCTCCGCTGGAACGAGGAGATGCGCCAGCTCGTCGCCCGCCAGGATCTCCCACCCGCGCCCAACCCCGACGGCAGCTACTCCTCGCCCAGCGCCGCCAACCCCTTCGCGAACCCGCAATTTCCGTTCAGCAACCCGCCCTATGCTGCCCGCGCCTACAGCTACACCTCGGTCGCGCAGTACGAAGCTCTCAAGGTCGCGTGGTACTACAAGTACCAGTACAACCGCGCCGCACCCTTCAAGAACGACACCAAGATCAAGGCTCTGATGCCCGACAACCAGGTCCCGTCCTATCCGTCGGAAGACGCAGTCGAAGCCGGCGTAAATCAGGCGATGCTCAAGCTGCTCTTCCCCACCAACGCCGTTGAGATCGACGCTCTCGCCGCCCAGCAGCAGCAGGCCGCGCAGCTCGCAGGCCGTGCAACCGCCAGCGATATCGCCGCCGGAGTAGCCATCGGTCAGGCTGTGGCAACGGTTCTCACCGCCCGCGCCTCCGCCGACGGCTTCAAATCCGCTGGCGGCAACGCCACCATCTGGGCACAGCTTGCCGCCACCGCCGTAGCCAAGGGCGAGACCCCGTGGATCAGCCAGGATGGCCCTTCCCGCCCCCCCATGCTGCCCCTCTTCGGCTCCGTCCAGAGCTGGATGATGAAGCCGTCTGACGTCATCGCCGAGCGCCCTGTACCCCCACCCTCGACAAACTCCGCAGCAATGTATGCCGAGCTCCAGGTCGTCCGCAGTGCCGTCAACACCATCACACCAGAGCAGCTAGCCACCGTCTACAAGTGGGCCGACGGCGTCAGCACCGCCACCCCTCCCGGCCACTGGGACTTCATCGCCGTCCCCTACATCCAGGCCGCCAACATGAGCGAAGTCCGCGTCGCCCGCACCTTCGCCCTCCTCAACATGGCCCTGCACGACGCCGCCGTCTCCTGCTGGGATGCAAAGTACTTCTACTTCAATCCGCGCCCCTCGCAGCTCGATCCCGCTATCAAAACCTGGACCGGCCTCCCCAACTTCCCCGCCTACGTCTCCGGCCACTCAGACTTATCCGCCGCCGCCTCGAACGTCCTCTCCTACCTCTTCCCGTCAGGGGCCACCTACTTCAACGCCCAGGCGCAGGAGGCAGCAATGTCCCGTCTCTACGGCGGCATCCACTACCCCAGCGATATCAGCGCTGGCCTGACCCAGGGCAAACGAGTCGGCGACTACACCCTCCGCTTCGCCAAAGCCGACGGAGCCAACTAGCCTAATCTTCCACTGTTTGTCATCCGGAAGGGAGCTGCTTTTGTCGTCCCACCTTCCACCAAACCCGATCCTCCGGGTGCCCCATCTCAATCCCAGCCTCACCGGGATTGAGATGGGGCTGGCGCATCCTCCCCCAACGATTGTGCGCAACGCACAATCAGCTGGTCGCACATCACACAGCGAGCCCCCGATTATGGCTATAATTCCCCGCTGAAAAGAAGCCAGACTTACGCGGGTGCTGGAAAACATATTGCAGCTTCGTTCGCGGTGCTTCCATGGAGGATTCGGATGAGTATTTTGCTGAAACGATGCGCGGTAAGTGCGGTGGCGTTCGCCGTACTGTCTTTCGGGGGTTGCTCCTCATCGACCAAAGCCCCCACTAGCGCTGAGAGCGCCGCGAAAGCGCCCGCAGCCCCGCCTGAACTCGTCACCGCCAAAACGGCGTTCAACCCAATGGTCACAGCCGCTATGAGCTGGGCCGGAGACGCCGTACTCCTGGAGATGAAGGCAACCGAACTCACCGGATTTAAGAACGAAGCCGGCAAAGCGGCCATGTGGGAGACGACATTCGGTTCCCGCAGCCTGCACGCGCAAAGGGTCGTAACCTATGCGATCGTCACCGTCATGCCCAGCATTCACAAAGGCGCAAGCGCCGGCATGAAGCAGCCCTGGGGCGGCGAAACCCAGGCAGTCATGGCCATCGATCCCGCCGCTTTCAAAATCGATTCCGATGCCGCCTACAAAGCCGCGTCCGACGATGCAGCCGCGTGGCTCAAGAAGAATCCAGACAAGAGCCTGACATCCTTTGCCCTGGGCAGCGCCGCAAAGTTCCATGGGCCGGTCTGGGGCGTGCTGTGGGGAGACAAGAAGTCCGGCTACATCGTCTACGTCGACGCCACCACAGGAAAGGTAATAAAAGGCAAATAGCGTGGGTTCTATAGTGGGCGAGGCAGGGCTCGAACCTGCAACCACCGACTTAAAAGTTCCTTCCAAGCCATTGTCTCTGATTTACGTTTGATTGCTATCCGCTTGAATTGTCTATGCCTTACGCGGCTGAATGTCTCGCCCGTTTTACTGTGGAGACCCACCATTTCCTCTGGGAACTCCCCACAGTTTTCCCCACAGACAAACCCCGACCAAAAATCATTTTCATGGCTAGACCGACCGCCGTTTTACAGGGATGTTTCTGTCCTGATTGGGGCTAGTCTTTCCGCTTCGTCCAGCGTCATCCCGGCTGGAACAATGCTGGTACGCCTCAGAATTCCATCGCTGGATTCCGTCCACTGTCCAATCTGTATCCCGTTGCCATTTGGACGCGGGATAGAGCTAACGATGATCAACTCCACTCGCTTCCGAGTGGCATTCCGGCACTGTAGGACGCCTCTAGCCGCCGCCCGCGACTGCGGAGAGCCTAGGGTGTAGCTTGCGGGGCTTGCGACCGCCTCACGCGTTCTCGCGCCACTCTTATCCGATCTATTAGGCAATCCGCCCTCCGTCCCTCATTGGCATCTCGCGCAACTTGGCTTGCTTGAGCGGAAGAGGTCAAGCCGTTTCCCCCAAGTTTCACGCGGGCTGCTCTGAGTGCGTCCGCCAACCCATCAAGGCTTACCCGTCCGCTTTCGGGTTCAATACGTTTTCGCGATTCCAGCAAACACCTTGCCGCTACTCTTGATTGGGGTGACCCCAACGCGTAATTGCCCGGCTTCACAGGAAGCACCGACATATCGCAAATTTGCCTGAGTCCGGCATTCGACAGGTGCATTTCCGGTCTTGATCTACGACGCCACCAACAAGCTGGACGCAGAAAAAGGTTCCCTCACGCTGCAAAGCTCTACGGGCATTGAGTAACGCTCTAGCCGCCGCGCTGGAGCAGCGACTGGCCCACTTGCGCGAGAACCTGAAGACCCCGGAGCTGCGGGACGAGTTCGATAAGGCGAATGCGTTTCGCAAGGAACGGTAAGTATCTGACCTGATGTCAGCGTGTATGAAGGTGCTGAGGACACGTTGATGGATACAGAGCTACACACCTCAAAGCGTCGCACTACCTATCTGGATAAGCTCTTTGACTCTGATGGACTACCTTGGACGTCGCGCCTCGGCTGGGAATGGCTCCTCGTCATGTGCTTCTTCACTGGGAATCTAATCATCTTGCCATTCGGGATTTACCTTGGCCTTTGGATCAAAGACAAAGGTCGATCCTCTGTGCCTTTGTATATTTTCGTCAGCGTCACCGTGCTGTTTATCGCAACGTTAGTGCCTTCTTTCAAGTGGATCCACGGTTACACGCTGGATGCAATTAGTGGGGCTATCTTGGCAGGTTGGTTTGCTGGGGCGTTTACCTTGCGATACGAAGTGAGACGCTACTATGCAGACGCGGAGGGCTGGCCCATCCACATCAACCTGTTCTTTACCGCTTTGTTTTCCGCCTGCTGGATCAGCTACTGCGTAAGAGCAAATTACCCACTGGATCGCTCTGGGAAGCTCGCTCCGGGTTTGCTAAAGCTAACGGATTGAGTGGTCGCCGTTCCGAGATTCATTCCTGAATATCCTTGGTTAGGCGGTGAATCCTGCGAAGGTCGGCTTTGCCGATGCCCACCTTAGGTCCGATGAAACTGGACCGAAGATGGGGCACATCCCTTGTTTGGTTGACGGTTTCTAGTGGCCCATCGCTTCTTCCGGGGGTGGAGCTTCGGCCTTCTTGGGGAGCCGCATTAGGAACGGCAGGGGCGTCAGAATCAGAATCACCACGGCAAGCACCAGAAACGCATTCTGGTAAGCCAGCATCATGGCTTGCCGCTGCATCTGGTGGTATGCGTAACCCACCGCCAACTGTGCTGCCTGCGCCGCCGTCACTCCCTGCGCGCGCAAGATTCCCGCGATCGACGTCATGTAGTGGATGTACGCCGGCGAACCGACGACGGTATGCGCCGCCAACTCCTGCTGATGGGTCTGCGTCGTACGTGCGAGGAATGTCGTCAGCAACGCTGTACCGGCAGATCCGCCGAGATTTCTCGCGAAGTTCGAGAGGCTTGAAATCTGGTTGGACTTCGATCTTGGGACGCCGACGTAGTTCAGCGTCGAGATGGGGATAAAGATAAATGCCAGCCCAATCACCTGCACCATGCGCCACAGCGTAACCGTGACGTACGCGGTGTCGAGTGAAAGCCGCGTCAGGTTGTAAATTCCAACTGCCGTGGCCAGATAGCCCAGCGCCACTGTCAGTCGCGGATCGATCTTCCACGAGAGCGACCTGCCCGCGACGAACATCATCACCATCATCATGAAGCCTGCCGGCGACAGCACCATGCCGGCCCGTTCCGCGGTATAGCCCAGCAGAGTCTGCAAGTACTGCGGAATCAGCACGGTCGAACCGAACAGCACCATGCCCAACACCAGCTGAAGAAATACTGCGGTCCCAAAGTTTCGATTCTTCAGCAGCTTCAGGTCGACGATCGGGTCCGGATGCCGCCACTCCCACCAGACAAATGTCACCAGCAGAACTGCGGCGGTCCACGCGACTGTGGTGATCATCGGGTCGCCGAACCAGTCTTTTTCCTGCCCCTTATCGAGGAAGAACTCCAGGCAGCCGACGCCGGACGCGACGAGCGCGAGGCCGGTAAAGTCGATGGGCAGCTTGATCTTCATCCGGGCTTTCAGTGCCGGTGGATCTTCCACCATGCGGTTTGAAAGCCACAGCGACAACACGCCAATTGGCAGGTTGATGAAGAAGATCCAGTGCCAGTTGTAGTTATCCGTAATCCAGCCGCCAAGAGTTGGCCCAATCGCCGGAGCCACCACGACCGCCATGCCGTACAGCGCGAACGCCTGGCCACGCTTTGCGACCGGAAAGCTATCCGCCAGAATCGCCTGCTCGGACGGTGCAAGTCCACCACCGCCAAGCCCCTGCAGAATTCGCGCGAAGATAAGAAGCGGCAGGGTTGGAGCCAATCCGCACAGCAAAGAACAGATCGTAAACATCGCCACGCAGATCATGTAGAAGCGCTTGCGGCCAATCCGGTTCGAGATCCAACCCGAGATCGGCAGAATAATCGCCGAACTGACCAGATAGCTGGTCAGAACCCACGTCGCCTCTTCCTGCGACGCGCCCAGCGACCCGGCGATGTGCGGCAGCGCAACGTTGGCGATGGAGGTATCGAGCACCTCCATAAAAGTCGCCAGCGTAACCGTCAGCGCGACTGCCCAGGGATTATGGCTCGGCCGCCATTCGGCTTCACGATGTTCGGAATCTACCATTATTTGTCGGCTGAAAATTGGAATCTCAGCATCCTGAATCCATATCAGTTAGCTGATATGGATTCAGGAAGACGTGCGGCAATAAAATTCTCGGAGCAACGGACCGCTGAAGTCCGCCGCAGCACAACGCTGATGCGGCGTGTTCTGCTGGGCTTTAAGGCGAGGCTGGACGACGAACTGCGCAGCCACAATGCTACCGCAGCACAGATGCGCTTCCTCCGCGAAGTGAAGGAACGCCCCGGCAGCTCCGGTGCCCAGATGGCCCGTGCCTGCTATATCACTCCGCAAAGTGCTCAGGCGATGATGGCCCGCGCGGTGCAGCACGGCTGGGTTGTCCGAGGCAAAATCGCTGAGAATAACCGAGTTGTGACTGCTCGCCTGACTCCGGCCGGCGAGCAGTTGCTCGTGCTTGCCGACGGCATCATGGAGCGCCTGGAAGTCGAAGTCTGGTCCGGGGTTTCGGTCGACGAACTTCGTGGCATGAACGAAATCCTCGAGCGCGGCCTCCTCCAGATTGAAAACTGATCCGCAGCCCCGCGGGACAGCGGCGCGTTGGGTCGCTACAATAAGGTCGGGAAGTTTGAAGGAGTAGGTGCGTCGCCGATGAAGTTGCGTCCGGTTGTTCTGGTCCTGGTGTTGCTTACAGGTTTCTATTACGTCACGACTCGCGGCATTCAGGCGGGCCGACTGTTCCCCGCGCTCCATCCCGCGCCCGCAGCCTCCATTCAGCAGCCGGGCATAACTACAGTGGCCAATCTTCGCGGCGCATTTGACCTTACGGAGGCCTCGGCCGCGCCGGCCTTCGACGATGAAGAACAGCAAAATATCGCGGTCTACCGCAAGGCTCTGCCGTCGGTCGTGAACATCACGTCCACCGCCGTCGCGTTTGACTTCTTCAATCGTCCCGTGCCGCAGCAAGGCCAGGGTTCCGGCTTCATCCTGGATAAGCAAGGGCACATCCTTACCAATAATCACGTCATCGACAACGCCCAGCGAGTCGAAGTCACTCTCTCTGACAAGCACAAGTACAAGGCCACCGTCGTCGGCATCGACAAGATGCACGATCTCGCGCTGCTGCTCATCAACGCCCCCAATCTGGTTCCCGCGACTCTCGCCGAATCGAACGGCCTGGTCGTCGGCCAGCGAGTCTATGCTATCGGTAACCCCTTTGGATTGAGCGGCACCATGACGCGAGGGATCATCTCCGCCATCCGTTCCATCGGCGTCCAGAGCGGTTCGCCTATAGAAGACGCGATCCAAACCGATGCGGCAGTCAACCCCGGCAACTCCGGTGGGCCGCTGCTCAACTCGCGCGGCGAGGTCATCGGCATCACCACCCTGATCGCCAGCGCTGGGGCTGACCAGTCCGCCGGAATCGGCTTTGCCATCCCGATCAACACCGCCAAGGCTGTCCTCGACGACTTCGCTAAATACGGCCGCGTGCGCCGCCCCTCGCTCGATATCGTCACCCTGCCCATCGGCCCCGACATCGCCGAGCAGATTGGCCTGCCTGCCGACTACGGCATTCTGATCGAGCGCGTGCTCCCCGGCGGCGCCGCAGAAAAGGCCGGTCTCCATGGCGGAACGCAGCGCCTTTACCAGGGCAATACCCCGGTGATGCTCGGCGGCGACCTGATCGTGGAGATGGACGGCAAAGAGATCCAGACCCCGCAGGATCTAAACGCCGCGCTGAACGTCCACCGCGCCGGCGATCCGGCAACCGTCACGGTCTTCCGTGGTCAAAAGCGCATGTCGTTCAAAGTCACACTCGGCGACGCCAAAGAGGCCGCTAACCTCCCCGGCGCCTAGTGCATTTAGGATGAGGTCATTCTGGGTGCATCGAAGAATTTTAGTATTTCGCTTGTAGCAACAAACCATCCCGCACAGCACAGAGGTTGCATAGTTTGGACCATCCAGAGCGTCTAACCCGGTGGGGCAACCAACTTGACTGAAGCAATCGCCGGCACCATCCAGCAATTCGACGCGCCGGAGTCGATCTACAACTGTCCAAACTGCTCCCACTGGCTGCCGCCGGACACCCTTGCGTGTCCCGACTGCCAGACCATCGTCTACTCGGAGCACCTCCGGACAATCGCCTTCGCAGCCACTGCAGCCGAGAATGAAGACCGCTGGGACGCCGCACGCGAGATCTGGAAGCAGGCCCTCCTCTGGATTCCGACGGACAGCAAGCAGTACGCCGCAGTGGAACAGCGCATCGCGCTGGTCGACGCAAAACTGCAGGCGACACAGGCCCGCAAAGCCCAGTGGACCAAGCGACTTGGGCCGCTGGCACCGGTGGTGCTGTTCCTTTCCAAGGCCAAGTGGTTGCTGATTCTCGCCTCGAAGGCCAAGTTCCTGCTCAGCTTTGCCGGGTTCTTCGCGCTCTACTGGGCGCTGTTTGGATGGAAGTTCGGCCTGGGATTCACAGTCGGAATCCTGGTCCACGAGATGGGACACTTCGTGGCGGCGCGCCGTCGCGGCCTGAAGGTTGACCTGCCGACGTTCGTCCCTGGTCTCGGAGCCTACGTCCGCTGGTACTCCGACACGCGGGGAACCTCGCTCGAAGATCGTTCCGCCATCGCGCTTGCCGGCCCGACCTTCGGCCTCTTTTTTGCGGCCATCTGCGGTGGCATCGCAATCTGGCAGCACGAACTGGACGTAAAACCCGGTCTGTGGAGCGCGCTTGCCCACGTCTGCGCGTGGCTCAACCTGTTCAACCTCATCCCCATCTACATCTTCGACGGAGAAAAAGTGGCGTCCGGCCTGGACCGGATGCAGCGCTGGCTGGTCCTCGCCACCACCCTCATCTTCTTCGGCATGTTGCACGAGGTCCCGTTCCTGCTCGTCGGGCTCGGCATGGGATGGCGCCTTTGGAAGGACGATGGCTCCGACCAACCGCACTCGAAGACGCTCGCACACTACGTCATCCTGATGTTCCTGCTCGGCGCTCTGATGTACATCTTTCCGGATGGAACGCGGGGTCGCTTGTAAGACCTTCGACCGCGGAAAGACGCGGATTAAGACGAGAACTGGTTTTATCCCAGTTTATCCGCGTAAATCTGAGGTCGGCCCTGTTTTCTTCAAGAACCGGCGCCCGCAGATTTCATACTCCCCGCTCAACACCCGCCCAATGGCCTTCGGATAGGCCTGGTGTTCTTCCACCAGGATCCTCGCTGACAGGGTCGCATCGGTGTCGTCATTCAAAACCGGCACCTCTCGCTGCAGGATGATCACGCCGTGGTCCATTACCTCATCCACGAAGTGGACTGTGCAACCCGCTACTTTCGCGCCGAACTCCAAGGCCTGACCCTGCGCATCGAGACCTGGAAAGCTCGGCAGAAGGGACGGATGAACATTCAGAATCCGGTTAGGAAATGCTTCCACAAACTGTGGCGAGATCATGCGCATATACCCCGCCAGACACACCAGATCGACACCATACTGCTGCAGTAGGGCGACGAACTCCAGATCGCGCTCTACCGGGGTCCGTCCGGCAACTGGAATATGAAGCGCCGGCAAACCCAGCGCCCGAGCCGCGGCCAATCCGGGCGCGTCCGCCTTATTCGAGAGCACAACAGCAATCACCGCCCCGGCCAGCCGGCCATCGGCGATTGCCTGATGAATCGCCAGAAAATTCGACCCTCGACCTGACAACAGAATCCCCAGCCGCTTCACAGATTCGCCTCTTTCCAGATGTTCACCCAACCCTAACCACCTTACGACACTTGCAGCAGCACCCGCATAAAGGATAATGGCTACCCATGCACATGTCCGGCTCCATCATCCTCCTAGCCTTCATCGTCATCGTCTCGGCGGCGATTCTGCTCGTCCTGCACCTTACACAACTCGGGCACATCATCCACCAGAAGATTCCCGACCGGCCGCATCGCCGCATGTTTCTGGCCTCCATCAGCTTCTTCCTGACGTTTCTCTTCGTCCGTCTGCTGGTCGCCTCCATTACTCACCATGTCGGGCCGTTCGGATATGTTGAGGTTGGCGGTCGCCACATCCATCACCTAGTCTGGGGAATCCTTCTGCTGCTCATCACCGGCTACGCGACACTCGCCGAGGCTGGCCAGGACGACACCCCCATCTCCATCCTGGTCAGCCGCATCCTCGCGCTCAGCTTCGGCATCGGAGCCGCGCTCACGCTCGACGAGTTCGCTATCTGGTTGAATCTGGACGCCTTAGCCTACTGGTCGAAACAAGGCCGCCAAAGCATCGACGCCGTCGTCCTCTTCGGCGCGCTGCTCGCGGTCGGCACCTGGGGAGCGCCGCTACTGCAGCGGTTCAAAGCCCGCAATCACAAATAGCCGCCTGCTTTACCATAGAGGTATGCCCCTGATTCTCCCCCCCGGCGACTTCAAAGCCTACCTCTTCGACTGCGACGGCACCGTCGCAGACTCCATGCCACCCCACTACATCGCCTGGAAGCGCGCACTCGACGAGTGGGGCGCAACCTTCAGCGAGGAGCAGTTCTACGGCTGGGGAGGCCTCCCCTCCGAGGTCGTCATCGACATCCTGAACAAAGAACAAGGTCTCCACATGGACGCCGCTCAAATCGCCATCCGCAAGGAAGAGTTCTACTACGAGTCGCTACCGGACCTAAAAGCAGTGCCGGAGGTTCTGGAACATGTTTTGGAAGCGCATGGGCGCATTCCGACCGCGATCGTCTCCGGCAGCACGCGGGAGTCGGTTGTCGCGTCGCTCACCGCGCTGGATCTGATGCACTACTTCGAAACGCTGGTCTGCGCGGGCGATTACCTGCATGGCAAGCCCAGCCCCGAGCCGTTCCTGATGGCCGCCGAACGCCTTGGCGTTGCGCCCCAGGACTGTTTGGTCTTTGAAGATGCGCAACCCGGCATCGA
>JAYVZU010000038.1:0-2642 GCA_043783075.1 Rhodanobacteraceae bacterium | reverse complement strand
AGTCGCCTTCGGTCAGTTGCGTGAGCGCGACCTTGATGTGGACTGTCACGGGTGAAGTTCGCAGTCGGTCGAAGGTGTCCTTATCGATGCCGACAGTTAGGGTGTCGCGGGGAGACTCTGACGCGATGCGATGGTTTGCAATGGACTGCCACGGAGAGGTCCAGTGGGTGCCGTCGGCGCTGTCGATCGTGACGCGTACGTCGTCTGGTGTGATCTGGCCGTCCAGCGGAATTTCAGAGGCTGCGATCGGGATGCTGAGGAAGATTGTCTTTCCATTCCAGGAAGCTGCGGTGATTCCTTCCCTGGACGTGGCGTCGAGGGTCACTTGGATTGGGTTGGTGTGGCCAGGGTAGGGGAGTTGATAGATGCGCTCCAGCAGTGACACTGCGAATGGCTGCATGGCCAGACCGGCGACGGTGACGCAAAGTATGACGAGGAGCGTCCGTGAGAGCCATAGCTTGCGAGCGGAATATTGCGCGATCATGACGGTGCCACAGAAGGCCAGAATGATCGGGATGGTGATGCGGTCAGAGTAGGGTATCGAAACGTTTGGGCCGAAGGTTGCGTCGCTGGCAAGGAAGACAATTGCGACCAGGATGACCACGAAGGTGAGCAGCGTGCCTATGATGCGGAGGAGCGTTCTGGTGACGGTGGCGAGCGCGAACATGGGCACGACAATCGCCCCGGCAACCAACAGGAGGGCAACCGCAAGATTGGGCAAGTAGGCTCTGGGTGAGAACCCTGAGCCGACGAGCAGGCAAATCTGGGCGATGGCGAAGGGAACTCCGACGAAGAGCGCGACGAAGAGCAGCTTTTCAGCAAGGAGAGCTTGCCAGCGGTAGGGACGGGTTAGCCAGAACTGCCGGTTGCCGACGAGGTTTTCTTCATGCACGACGCGCGAGATGAGAATCAGCCACGCAACAGGGAGCAGGAACTCAACCACGTTGGCGAGGATCTGAAGGCGTTGCCAGTCGAGCGCGAACCAATGGGGGGACGAAGGGCTGGGATTCCGCCACAGGTACGGGCTCAACCAGACAAAGACGCTGGTGATAACGAGCGAGAGAAGAATCTCAGGCCAAAACTTGCGGCAATCCTTGCGCAGTACAAGCAGAATCTGCTTCACGCGTTCCTCGATGGATATACCAAGAGTGTAGCGTGATTGCAATCACATTCGGCGTGTGACGAGGCGAACCTTTCGTAATCTGCCTGGGGAACAAAGTAAAAATCCATCCGCTCCGGTGCGGCGGGGATGGACCTTTTGTTGAGCCGAAGGGGTTAGAGAGCTTTGGCTCCGGCTTCGGCGACAGCTTGATCCTGCGCACCGAGACCGCCGGAGACGCCGATGGCTCCGACTACCTTGCCATCACGCAGCAGGGGGACGCCGCCGGCGAAGATCATAACCTTGCCGTCGTTGGAGGCGTTGATGCCGAAGAACTGGTCGCCAGACTGCGAGAGGGTGCCGAG
This sequence comes from Rhodanobacteraceae bacterium, assembly GCA_043783075.1. GTDB lineage: Bacteria > Acidobacteriota > Terriglobia > Terriglobales > Acidobacteriaceae > Edaphobacter. The sequence continues at coordinate 1,178 of JAYVZU010000038.1, read as the reverse complement.
GGTGCCGGTTTCGATGTCGAAGGCGCGGCTGGTCCACGCCTTCTTCTGCGCGATATCGACGGAGCCGAGCCAGGCGTTCTGCATGCGCTCGAATGCAAGCAGGTGCCCGCCAGCGCAGACGACGGCGATGTTCATGGGCTGACCAATCTCTTCGGCCTTGGCGGTTGCTGCAGCGATGATGGCGCGGGCTTCGGGGAGGGTTACGGTGTGGGACATTTTGGAGTTCTCCTAGAGGTACGACATGATTGTTTCAGATGCGGTAGGTCAGTAGCGCGATTGACTAAGAAATCTGTAGGGTAGGGGTGGCTGCGTGAATTGGGGGCTGGGATGGGGGTAAGGAACTTCTGCTGCGGATTGGTGCTGGCAAGTGGAGTTGCAATGGGACAGACGACCGCGACGCAAGCGCAGATGCATGCCCCCGTTGTTGCCTTGTATAGCTTCTCCCCACATACGCTGACGGATGCGGGAAGGGCGACGAAATCGACTGAGATGGATAAGTTCTGGAGCGATGTGAAGGCAGACCAGACTCACACGCTGTCACTACTGCGAGCGGAGTTGCAGCCGGCTTCGAATCCGCCATTTTTTATGGTCGACGGAAGTGAATTGCTGACGTCGCTCTCGCAGCTACCCGCAGATATGCAAATTGCGGCGGATGCGCATGCGCTGTCCGACCTGGCTGACGTACAGCCGACAGCATATTTCCATTGGGTTCACGCGGCTTCGATGCAGGGAGTCGACACAACTCGACCTGCCCTGCACATCCTGGACAACCCTAAGTTTTCCGTGCCAGTCCCGCAGCATGCGATGACGCTGGATCAGACGATGCGTCCCGTGTATCTACTTTTACCGGTGGATTTGGCGAAGTGGATGGATGCCGCCATAGCGAGGTTCGGGGCCGAGAAAAACGAGGCGGCTCAGCAGGCACTGCTTACTCTGTTCTTCTATGCACAAACCAAGGATGGTGATGCGGCACTCGAAGCTGCGGCACATAATCCTAAAGTGAGTGAAGCCGTGCACAACGCTGCTTCGCATCATCAGCAAGACGTTGAGTGCGTTTGGCAACTTGGTTTGGCCCACTGCGGCGGTTTATTCTGGCCCACCCCTGGAACGTTAGGGTTGAGAGGGTATTGTTCCGTTCTGCTTTAGCGTAGCCCGTAGGGCGAAGCGGAAGCAGAACG
>JAYVZU010000037.1:0-7944 GCA_043783075.1 Rhodanobacteraceae bacterium | reverse complement strand
AATAGAGGTGGCGATTGAAAGAGTTACGAAAGCTGGTGGTAGTGATCCCGGCGGTATCTTTGGTGGCGTTGTTGGCGGTGCTGTTCTTGACGCGCGGGACGATGGAGCAGCTTTCGTTCCTGCGGGATACGGCCAGCGGCGACGTTGCTCTGGTCGATCAGCGGCCGTACCAGACGGCCGACACGCTGGCCCGTATGGCAAATTCGGCGGAGGAGCAGCGTCTGGCGCAGGACGCTCTGCACCTTGCAGACCACGCAGTCGATCAGGCCTTTGCGATGGCCCTGCGCAAGGCGACCATGCAACAACTGAGTGTCGTGAGCAACGAAGCGAAGGCTCTTGCGGCGCGGGTTGAAAGTTTGAAGCAGACGGTCAAAGAAGACCAGACGCGGGTGGACGATGTTTCGGCAGCAGCCAAGGCGTCCGGGGAAGACTCCACGGAGGGCGATGATCTCGATGTAGCGAAGGCCCAGTTGCAGCTCGACACGGACGAGCTAACGGATGCAAGCGGCGACCTCGCGGAGGCGAGCGGCGACCAGCGGGAGCAGATCCAGCAGGAGCTTAGCGCGCGCGAGGCCGAGATGAAGAAAGTAGAGTCCGGCGGAACGATCAAGGCGAGCGCAGTGGCTGCGGTGGAGCAGCACGAGACGCTCTGGGCTCGGGTGTCTGGATGGTTCGAGCAACGGAGCAAAGCCAAGCTGATTCAGCAGGCCCAGACGCATGCGTTAGCGGACTCCAATACGCTGATGGTGCAGCATGGCTCGCTGGCGAAGGAAGCGGGCCGCAACGGCGAACAGATTCGGACGATGGCTGGCGGGATCCGCGTGAAGATGTTGCAGACGATGGCGTCGCAGCGAACGATGATGACAATTCTGGACGATCAGGCGGAGACGCAGCGGCAGCTCGCCAAGGTGTACGGAGAGTGGGAGCAGCAGGTCTGGTTGCAGCATCGCATCCTCGGCTACCTGGTGCTGCAGTCGCTGGCGTGGGTTTCATTTCTGATACTGCTGTTCGCCTTGATCGGAGTTGCCGGGCGCGTGCTGATTGGGCGAATCGCAACCGAGCCGCGCCAGGCGATGACGCTGCGTACGGTCTTGATGCTGGCTCTGGAGGTGGTTGGTCTGATCTCCGTGATGCTGGTAGTGTGGGGCGTTCCATCGCAGATGCCAACGATCCTCGGGCTGGCCACGGCTGGCCTTACGGTGGTATTTCAGGACTTCATTCTGGCGTTCTTCGGCTGGTTTGTGCTCATGGGACGGAACGGCATCCGCGTCAGCGATTGGGTCGAGATAAACGGTGTCGGCGGTGAGGTGGCGGAGATCGGCCTCTTCCGGACGACTCTGCTTGAGACCGGAAACTGGACCGCGAGCGGGCACCCGACGGGGCGGCGTGTGACGTTCACCAACAGCTTCGCGATCCGCGGACAGTTCTTCAACTTCACCACCCACGGGCAGTGGATGTGGGACGAGATCAAGCTGAATGTTCCTGCCACTGCGGATGCCTACGAGTTGATCAAGCGAATGCAGCTGGCAGTGGAACACGAGACAACGCAGGACACGCAGCAGGCGGAACTGGAGTGGCGCAAGTCCACGCTGGACGCGGGGCTGCGGGAGTTTAGCGCGAAGCCTACGGTGGATCTGCGACCAGCGGCCTCCGGCGTCGACGTGATCGTGCGATTTGTGACGCGAGCCAGCGGCCGGTTTGAGCTGCGGAACAAGATCTACGAGGCGATGCTGGGATTGATGGCAGGGACGGAACGGCCGGCGTTGGAGGCGAAGGCAGCGTCGCCGGATGCAGGAACTGCTTGAGCCTTGAGCTGTCAGCTGAAAGCTATAAGCTGACAGCTCAAGATCAAGATTTCAGGGTAGCCCTGTGATTGTGGTGTTGGGATAGAAGTGGGCGAGGATCTGGGTCGAGGTCTGGCCCTGGCGGGCCAGGTCTGCGGCTCCGAGTTGGCAGAGGCCGACGCGGTGCGTGGCACTTTGAAGCTGTGGGTGGCGGCGGCAGAAGTCGCAGCGGACTGAGTAGAACGGGTACTTTGTGGGATCGGACGAGGTGAGGAAGCGGGTCTGGCCGCCACAGCTTCGGGAGTACATCGCGGCGACGAGGTGGGGGGTGTCTTCGAGTGAAGCTCGCCAGGCCAGAACTTGATTGTGGGTGAGCTGAGTGGCAATGGCGGCTGGATTCGTTGGGATGGGTGGCGAGCGCAGGAACTGGCAGTGGGTGGTGTCGCAAGCGTCGTAAAGCTGGTGGGGGTGCGGGTTCGCGAGCAGGAAGGAGCGCGAGGCGATGGCTTGCGCCTTCAGGGCTTCGAGCGGGGTTCCGGGTAGGGCTTCAGCTGCGACGATGGAGGCTACGGCGAGTTCGGTTGCGATCGCGATGACGGGGATTAGAATGCCGTTGCGAGTGGTGATGGTGAGCGCTCCGCGATAGGCGCGCGTGAGCTTGTTAGGGACGGTGAGAGTGAAGGTATCGGGCGGGAGGGTCAGGGTGTGAGTTGCGATTTCGTCGACTTCAACGCCCATCGCGGTGGAGCGAACAGCTGCTTGATGGTGGCGGTCGAGGATGTGGGGGGCGCCGTCAAGAAGGAGAGTGATGGGGTGGTCGGCGGTGATGAGGAGGCTGTGGGGGTGGAAGAGGGATAGGACGCCGATGCGGACGGTGGCGGGTTCGGGGAGTTGGGACTGCGCGATGGGGGTTAGCGCAAGGAAAAGGCAAGTGCAAATACAGATATTCTGGCTTTGCCAGAATGACGGCCGTTTTGGTCGTGGGATCTCGTGGGGGTTACTCGGCATGGAGGGATTGTAGTTGCGTGAGGATCGCGTTTGCGGCGGCGGCGGTCATAGCGCCGGTGGTGGCTCGCTTGCGGACGAGGAGCAGGAGGGTTGGGTGCGCGGCGGGGACAGCGGCAATGACGAGGCCGTCGCCCGTGGCTTTGCAGGGTAGATCGACGCAGGGGGCGGTGCCTGTCTTGGCGAGGACGCCGCCGGCGTGTCGGCCGATACGGTTGGCGGTGCCGAGGCGGGCGGAATCGCGCATACCGGACACGATCGGCGGCGGGGCGTTGGCAAGGAGTTCGGCGTAGGCATTGGCAACTGCTTCGGGCGAGATGCGCCACGCGGGGTTGAGGCCGACGAGGGTTTCGGGGGAGGCATTGGGGGGCGGCGGGAGATAGGGGATGTCGGCGGGCGGGATATCGCGGGCCAGCGAGAGAAAGTACGCGTTACAGGATTGCGCGATGGCCGCGGTGAGGGTGAGCGGGCCGTGACCGGCGGGCTTCCAGCAGCGATCGGGGTGGCCGTGGCAGACGATGGTCGGGGTCGCGGGATGGGATTTCAAATAGGCGGCGGCGAGGAACGGCTTGGCGAGCGAGCCGATCGGGATCGGGGTTTGCGGGTGGGCGAAGGTGTCGGCGAGAGTCTCGTGGGTGCGGAGGTCGAGGACCAGGATTTCTAGGTTGGGAGTTGTTGGGATGAGTGCGGATTGAATGGATTGGGCGAAGAGGGATTGTTGTGGTGGATTTTGGGCAGGGAAAGGAGGGCAAAGGAAGAACGCAGAGGTCGCAATGGTTGCGCAAAGGTCGCGAAGGCGAGGCATTGTTATTGCCATTGGTAGGTGATGGTCTGGCGGAGGGTCAAGCCTTCGAGTCGCTCGGTTAGGCGTTGTGTGGTGAGAGCGGCCAAGGTATCGGAGAGGGATTTGAGATTGGCGGAGAAGAAGGTGGGTTGCGTCTTGGTATCAGAACTCTGACTGGTGCCGTCGACCAAAGCGCTAAGGCGGGCATAGGGGGCGCGCTGGCTGGCGTGATTGAAGCCGGCAATGGTCGTGGCGGGCTGGGCTGCAGTGGCGGGTCGGGTCGTTGAGGTAAGGATCGCGGCGAGCAAGTCGCGGTCGTCGGAGATGAGGAAGAGTTTGCTGGCAGTCGCGAAGAACAGAGGCTTAGGCCCGGTCAGCGTGTAGATGGTTTGGCCGGAGGCAGTTTCCGGGCGGAAGTCTATGCCGAGCGTGGCGGTGGTGAGGTTGCCACGGAGGCTTTGCTGGAGCGCCGACTGGAGGCTCAGGGGGTCCCACGTTTGCGTCGCCTGCAGGACGACTGCGGAGTGGATTGGCACCCACAGGCCAGCGGGCGTGGCTGGTGGAACGGCCGTAGAGTAAGTCAGCATGGCTTCGAGACCAGCGGATTTTACGGCGTCGGCGAGCGGCTGGTTGGAGGTCGCGGCGGAGACCGGCGCAGGGGTATCGATGCGGGTTTCAAGGTCGCTCGTCGAGCCGGATCGTGCGACTTCAAGCGAGGGATCGGGGGCTTCGGTCTCCGGCACCGCGTTGAGCGAAACGCGACCGAGGAGCTTTTCCTCCAGAGCGGCGACCGCCAGCCCGGAGTCGTGGGTCGCGGTCGCGCGGAAGAAGCCGTTGGCGGGAGGCAAAGCGGCAAGTGACGCCAGCGGCGCGGCTTCAGGCGAGTTGTCGGGCGAGTTCAGCAGCAGGGCGCGCTCCTCGCGGAACTGGGATTTTTCAAGGTAGAGATCGGTGACGGCGGTGCGGTACTGCTTCATGGCCGACACGTTTTGCTGCACCCAATAGGTGCGGAATGCAGGCAGTGGAACGAGACGGTCAAGGTTGAGCACCATGTGCAGCGCGGGGGCGTTTTTGGGGAGCGCAGCGGCGGCCTCGATGTACCACGGCTCCGTGGCAAGGGACCCAGCGTTAGCGGTGGGGTGAACGAGCGTCAGAGCATTTGCGATCAGGTCTTCGCGGGTGGCGAGGATGAGCAGGTCGCCGGCGGAATCCGGCACCTGTGCGAAGGCCACGGTGCGGGCCTGCCCCTGCGCGGATTCAGCTTGTTGGTCGGCTACTGCGATGGGGCCGCCAGTGGTTTTGCGAAGATAAAAGGTGGTGCCAGCGGATTGGCGCGATGTCCACTGGGCGCGATCTTTTAGCAGCGCAATATTCGCTCCTTGCGCTGCCGAGATGCGGGTGATGTAGAGGAATTCAAGCTTCCCGACGTCGTACCAGGCGAAGATAGATCGCTTGCCCGCGACCTGCGTGAGGAAGTCGCCGTTGATACCTGCGTCGGCGGATGGTCTGGCAGCGGCTTCAAACTCGGAGCGCGCGTCGTTCAGGCGGCCGAAGAGGCGCGAGTTGGAGAAGACCGAGTAGTTGTCGGAGGCGAGCCAGGACTTTTGTTCTGGCGATTTATTCCACGTCTGCAGCAGCGACGCGAAGTCTGGCGATTCGATCGTGAGCAGCGCGCCTTGCGGCAGCATTGCGGCCATGTTGGAAGCAGCCTGACGTGGCGCAGCGACCTGATAGATCGCGGCGGATGCAAGTGCGGTGGCAAGCAGGATAAGAGCAGCGGCTTTAGTTTGGAATTTCATGGGGCCTCCGCGCGGATTTCATCGGCGAGCGTCAGGCGTGGGCGAACCTGGTTGGGTTGGTCAAGATCGGCGTGGATGAGGGGGCGGCGTTGCGCGTTCTTCTGATCGAGCACGAGGGTCGCTTTGTAGTCGGCAAGTCGCTTGACGACTACTGGGTCGGGCTTCGGATTTTGAGCGTCGATGTTCACGGCAAGCTGATCGTAGAAGAGCGACTGCGCGGTGTTGTGATCGCGGTTGAACGCCGAGGCGAGCAGTACGGCAAGGCGAATCTGCGTGGGTCGGTCGAGTGGCGAGACCAGTGCAGATGGGAAGGAGATGGGGCCGGACGAGTTACGGGTATCAGCCGCGTAGGTGTCTTCGGCGGACTCGTCGGGTGGGGCTATGCCGTCGGCTTCGGTCTCGGAATCGACGGGAGCCTGATGCGGCACGCTGGCGATCTGCTCATAGAGGGCGAGCGTGGCGGAGGCGCTATCGGCGGCGGTGAAAGTGAGCAGCAGGTCAAGGCGTGCGCGGTCGGCGGCCGGACCGTTGGGGGCGATGGCGAGCGCCTCGCTCAGCAGAGCTATACGGTCAGGTTTAGCGAGCGCAGATGCGGATGCCGCCGCAATGCGCGCGGCAACGAAGTAAGGTTGACGCGCGGCTGCTGGCGAGGGGTTCGCGCTGGTGGCGAGCAAGGTCAGTTCCCCGCTGCCGAGTTCGGACGCAGTCGAGTTGAGAGTGGCAAGATCGCGGGCAGCTTGCAGGCGTGTCTCATAGGGCGCGAGATTGTCTTTCGCAACGTCTGTCATCAGCGCTGCTGCACCCTGTGGATTGGGTTTCTTGAGCTGCGCCTCAGCCAGGCGGAGCCGGTACGCAGAGTTCCACGGGACGGACTGTACCAGCGACGTCAGGAACGGGATGGCCTCAGCGTAGAGCTTCGAAGATTCAAGCAGCGACGCGGCGGAATCAGTGTTCGTGTAGGCGTTGGGATTTCGTTCATAGTACATGGGCGGGCTAGGGGGCTGGAGGCTGAGGCGGTGCAGAAGTTCTAACGCGCCGGGTAGATCGTTCGTGTCGATACGGGACTTGGCGAGCGCGAGATAGTCGGGCGGAATGAGCGAGTGGACTAACTGCTTCTGGTCAAAGAGGAATTCGCGGAGTGCGCGGGCGGCGGTTGGATCAGTTTTAGCAGTGGAGTCGAGCTCGGAGGCGGCGCTGCTTAGGATGTCGAGCGAGGGTGTGGTATCGGGTGCGGCTCGGTAGCTTCCGATAAGCGAGACGAGGCCGCCAGCGCGGGCGGCAAGGACGATGCGAGCTTCCTGGATGGCGGATAGATCACGGTCCTTGGTGGGGATGGAATCGATCAGAGACTGCGCCTGCGTGTCCTGCTGTTGCGTCATGTACGACTCCAGGAGTTGAAGCTGAATCTGGCGCACCGGATTGTTGAAGTCGGAAATGGGCTCGCTGCGTGCAAGGTCAAGGCGATGCAGCAGGATGGACTGACGCGCCGCGGAAGGGAGCCATGACGCATTGTTGAGGTCGCCGAGAACCTGCTCCGGATCGGAGGCAGCGGTGGACAACGAGAGGATCAGGTTGAGGCCATCGGCGGGTGTTGCAGAGGCGGTAAAGATATCCTGCAAGACCTCGTTGGATCGGTAGCTACCGTTGATCTTCAGGTACGCGCGCGGGACGGCTTCGACCTCTGGCCGGAGTGTTGCAAAGAAGCTCCGCTGCTGCAGGTTTTGCGTTACAGAGCGGAAGGCGGTGAAGAAGGTCTCGCCGGTTTGGCGCTTGGCCATGAGCGTGAGAGCTGTGCGCCAGTGGGCTGTTGCCTCATCGCGTTTGCCAGCGCGATAGAGGACGACGGCGAACTCGTCGTGGACGGCAGGGTTGTTGGGCGCAAGTTCCAGGGCGTGGTCGTACTCGGCGATTGCCGCCACGTAGTTCGTGGTGTCGGTGTAGTTACGCGCAAGGTGCAGATAGGCAGCAACCGCGGAGGGGGCACGCTCAAGTTCAGCGCGGAGGTAGTCTTCGGAGTCGGGTAGCGGCGCCGCTTTAGGGACGGTCGCGAGGAAGATGCCGAAGCGGCTGGCGTAGAAGAACCAGTTGTCGCCAGTGAGTTCGCGGGCAGAACTGAAGGGTTTGGCGAGGCGCGTGGCGATGGTGTCGTCGTAGCGCAGCGGCTGTGTGAAGTATGGCAGGGTTGCGACGGCGGTGGTTGTGGTCGGAGACGCGAAGTTGGTGAGGACAAGCGATGCGGTCGCCGGGCCCCAGACGGCGGGGAGTCTGCGGGCTCGATTGCCAATTGCGGTGAGGGCCTGGGCCTGCGTGGCGTGGGCGACGGCGTAGTTGGCAGCGGCATCCGCGATGGTGTTGTCGTTGCTCCCGGCGAGAGCAACCAGGGTGGCACGATCGTGGCGCAGGAGCAGGTCGAGGTAGCGGTCGAGCAGACCACCTTCGGTGCCAAGCGCGAGGGGTCGAGTCACTCGGATCTCGTTGGGTTCGTCGCCGGCACCGCGGTAAGCGTCCGCCGCAAGGTGGAGTATGTTGCTACGGTTTTCGGGGCGGAGACGCGGGGCGTAAACCTCCAGCG
>JAYVZU010000036.1:0-7961 GCA_043783075.1 Rhodanobacteraceae bacterium | reverse complement strand
CACCTGCTCAGGTTGGTACTTCTTGCCTCGTCCCATAGGCTCTCCTTGTCCAGTGTCTCTCTTCTCCACTGGCACATTTCAAGCCGGGCAACCCAATTGCGAAGCGGCCTTGAAAGGGCACGGCTTCAGCCGCGCCGACAGTGAAACCGAATAAACCCGGCTTCAGCCACCGAGGGAATGTCTCGGGACCGAATTCGACTCTTATAGCAAACTCTGAAAGTCCGACCTATCCTCGGCGGCAACAAGGGTCAAGCTTTTAGCCCTCCATGCGTCCGTGTGCCGATCTTTTTCAAATATTTTGGCCACACCATTTTGACGCACAACTGTCAGACGGCATCCGATGCCCAACAGCACAAGGCTAACCGAATCAGCACTTTCCACACATGCGAAAGGGATAGACTATGACGCATGGCTAATCAACCGAGCGGAGACCGTATTTGGCTTGCGCTGTGTACAGTTGCGGGTGTTGCCGTGAATGTAACGCTCGACAAATACAGTAGCTCGCTTCCCGGATTAGCTGTCGTACTCATATGGGCAGTACCCGCAATTCTGTTTGTCGTGTGGTTTATCCGTGTGGAAACCACGAAGAATTGGGTGAAGTCTAGATTTATGCAGAATCCAGCCTCTTACGTGTTGATGTTTTTGATCTTGATCCCGTTCGGATGGGTCTCGACATCAATGATGATTGCAAAGCTACAAACCAAGTCCATTCCGCAGGCCTTACCGACGTCTACTGGTTTGACTCCCACGAAGATCACGCCGCCCTTGTCCCCGGATACAAGAATCGCAGTCGCTCCAACTTTAAACTTGCCGCCGATAAAGCCACCCAGCAAAACGGTACAACATACTCAGTTCGAGTCTCCTGCGGTTATGCCTGCTCCGGGATCTATCTCAACGCAGGCGATACCAACACCGACATATCAACAGCAGTGCACCGGCCCGGGACCATGCGCACAAGGTCCGGGAGCGCAGGCCACCACCAATATTCATGTTGGCTATGTACCACCACCTCCACGGACTATCTCCGCGCAGAATGAATTGGCCGCGCTCAGCATAATGAAGTCTGCCCCAAAGGGTTCTTCCGTATATTTTGTGTATATAGGAATCGATAATGAATCAATTGCATTTCAAAAGAAGATTAGATCCCTTTTTGAGGGATGGAGTCTTGCAGGTGAGGAGAGCCAACCGTCATGGAGCACGATGATACAACTTGGAAACGGTCCCGGAGATACCCAGGTGATAAATTCAATTGGGATCGGATGCACTTCGACAAGTGAAGCGGGAGAATTAGCGAAGAAAGCTCTTGCTGCTTCTAAATTTCCGTGTTCCCACTCAGCCGATGGCAGGTATCCACAAAGAATCGCCTTTCCAAGCCCTGGTAATAATGCTTCCCCGCCAGACATCGTAGTTTCAATTGGGCCACAATGATTGGAGGTTTATTAAACACGAATACCACGAAGGCTCCGCAGCGTCTGAGAAGTTTGAGAAGATGGCGGCGCGAGTGTTCCGTGCTCCCAAGTCTAGCGCGAAACCCGTAGCGGAAAAGTAGTCCTGTGTAGTGCGAAAGATGACAGCAAGGCTTAGTGCTTATGTCTACTGCACCCTTTCCACGCTCTAGCGAGACATGACACCAAAAGCACTGATACCGTACTCTCTTCAGCCTAACCTGCAAAAATCACCTGAAAAACGCGTGTCAAGCGAAATAATCGACCCACACCTACCAACTAACTGATTCTGCACCACTTACACAAAAAGAAATTTGGCACGATTACCCCCGCCAACCTGCTACTCTTGAACTAAGCCTGAAAAATATCACCCAAGAAGCACAGAGCAGACGTGTAAGCTTTCCCTGACAAGTCCGGACTTAAGTCCTTATCGTTCCGGACTTTACGTACTTTCAGGGGGAGGGGGCCTACCGCCAGCTAACCGCCAGATGCCACCGAAGCCCACGCTCCTCGGTCTTCGCCAACACCCGAGCATATTGCTGAAGCTCTTCCAAAACCTGAGGCCCTTCGGTCCCCAGCTTGTGCGGTTCACCGGCCAGCACGTCGATCAGCGCGTTCACCGTCGCCAGCCCTTCGCTGCCGAAGTACCACTGAGGCGGCGGCAGGCGTTTGATCAGCTCGGTATTCCCCGCACCCTCTTCAATCAGCAGCGACATCGAATTCTCATCCGCCGAGAAAAACTCAATCAGCGGTCGAACCCCCAGCGATATCGCCAGCTTCTCAACCGAATCCTCGTGCCGAGCGAGCGCCCGGCCGTTCACAAAAATATCAAAGCCGGGGTCCTCACCCTCGACCACAATGTACATCGAAGCCGCCATACCCCGAGTGTATCGTCAGCCGCCCCCACCTCCAAGAACCTTTCCAGAGTCCGCCCTCAAAAGCCCCCACGCTCCACCCGCCATCAGCAGAAACCCCAGCCCCGTAGTCCACCCCACCACCGGATGCTCAAACAAATAGCCCTCAACGATCATCACCAGCGGAACCCCAAGCGCCCGCGCCGAAAACCGAATCGGCGCCATATCCCGCAGCAGCCACACCGTCAGCAGCAGGATCGGCCCCTCCACCACAAACAGCCGCACCACCTCCAACACCGCAGCATTCCCCACCCACACCGGCGTCCCACCCAGATCCACCCAGCAAAACGCCCCCGCCGATAAGCTGGAAGCCCCAAACATCACCGCCGCTGCACTCCACAACTCAACCCCATTCAGCAAGCCATGCAGCCAGACCGCGGCATACCCGGCAAGAACCGCACTCAGCACAATCATGACCACCCAAACCTGCCCCACACCCGAGTGCGGCCAATCAAACGGCAGCATCAACACCGCGCCACCCAAACCTGTCAGCGCCGGAGCCAGCGGCCGCAAAGGATTGTCACTCACGCCACGCCCATCGGCCTGCTGAGCCACGACAAACACCACCACTGCAGGCACCAGCAGAAAGATCAGCAACTCCGTCGTCCCAGCCACATGACCACCGGCCGCTGCAAACAGGATCTGCGGTAACGCAAAAATCGCAATCGCCCCGAGCGCCAGCTTGGCCCACAGCGACCAATCCCTCTTCGCCTTCTCCCGCAAACCAACCAGACCAAACACCACAGCGAGCAAGCCATCATGTACCGCAACCCGCACCAGCCCATGCAACAATCCCGGGATCACCTCATCGAGCGCCCACCCGGACCCCGCCAGCACGCACAGCGCCGCAAACCCCACCCACACCCGCCGCGTCATTTCCACACATGCGGCAAACCGCCCGCCGGAGCCTTACCCACAATCTCCGCTGCCGTAGCCTCAATATCGAGCGTCAAATCTTTGGGCACCCAGTTCGCATCCACCTCCGGCAAACTCATCCTCATCTCGGCCACCGGTGTCCCCTTCGCAACCTCCGCCGCAACCGCCACATACAAGTCCACCAGAAACTGCCTCTGACCAGTCAGAATCTCCACACCACCCCGCGCCCCATGCCCCGGCAATACCGCTACCGGCTTCATCGCAATCGCCTTGTCCAATACCTTCGGCCAGTTTGCGATCCAGGCATCGGCCAACTTATTTCTCGGCCCATTCACCGCTGCATCCCCGGTAGCCAGAACATGCTCCTTCGGCAACCAGACGTACCCGTCTCCCGGCGTATGTCCCCAACCAAGAAAAAGAAAATCCACTTCCCTGCGCCCATCCGTCAACACAAATTTCTCGCCCCTAAGAATCTTCTTTGGCCTCTCCACATCATGCTCACCGGTGGCCCGAACATCCTCGCGTTTCTCCCCAAACGTCTGCCACCGACCCGGCTCCCAGCGATCCATCTCCTTTGCAACTCCACTAAATGCCATGGTCATCGCCCCCGTCTTCATCCACGTCGAATTCCCGTAAGAATGGTCCCCATGAGCATGCGTGTCAAATACATACCGAACCGGCTTCGGAGAAAGCCGCGGCATCAACGCAATCAACTCCTTCGCCCGGCCCGGGTAGTTTGCGTCCACGACGATCAGATAATCCTTCATCTCGATCACCGTCGTATTGCTGTAACCCTTGGTCGCATCGCCCAGCAGAAACCAGACTGCCGGCGCAACCTGCTCCGGAACTTGGCACAGCACCGCTCCAGCCAGCATCATCGACAGCAAAAGAAAAGGGCCACGCCGAAGCGCGACCCTCATCCCATGTTTCAACAAACGACTACGCCTGCGGAGGACGACCGCCACCGGCATTTCCGCCACCACCGCCCGGGCCTGGGCGACGTCCGCCACGGCGACGACGTCCACCGGGCCGGCGATTGCCTGCCGCAGCATCTGCCGGACGACCACCGGGCTGTCCAGCAGCGGGAGCCGCGGTTCCATCTGCGGTGTTGAAGTTGGGCTCATCTTCGCCCTCTTCATCATCTCCACCCTCTTCATCCAATTCATCCTCATCGTCGTCGAATTCCGCGTCATCAGCAATGTTACCCGGTGCGGGGGCTGCGACGGGAGGCTGCGGTGCGCGTCCACCCTGCTCAGGAACCGGCGGCAGGCCCAGCTTCTCACGCTGCTCGCGCAAAACAGCCTTACGAGAGAGCTTGATGCGGTTGCCTTCGATCGCCAGAACCTTGACCAGAATCTGATCGCCCTCGCGAAGCTCGTCCTTCACTTCCTTCACGCGGTGCTCCGCGATCTCGGAGACGTGGAGCAAGCCATCCGTGCCGGGGAAGATTTCGACGAAAGCGCCGAACTCTGCCAGACGAACGACCTTGCCCAAATACGTCTTGCCGATCTCCGGCGTCGCCGTCAGGTCGGTAATCATCTGGATCGCGCGTGCCAAACCATCGGCATCGCTCGAAGCCACATTCACGCGGCCCGTATCGTCCACGTCGATCTTCACACCGGTTGCGTCGATGATTCCACGAATCACCTTGCCGCCGGGTCCGATCAGGTCGCGGATCTTGTCCGTAGGAATCTGCATCGTGTGGATTCGAGGAGCAAATGCACTCTTGACTTCGCTCGCGGCAGCAATCGTTCCGTTCATCGTATCCAGCAACTGGAGACGACCGCGGCGAGCCTGCTCAAGAGCCTCACGCATAATCTGCGACGTGATGCCCATGATCTTGATGTCCATCTGCAGCGCCGTGATGCCCTTGCTCGTACCTGCCACCTTGAAGTCCATATCGCCGTAGTGATCCTCGGCGCCCGCAATGTCGGTCAGAACGGCGTACTTGTCGCCTTCCTTCACCAGGCCCATCGCCACACCGGCGACAGCACCCTTGAGCGGAATACCAGCGGCCATCAGCGCAAGCGACGCGCCGCAGACCGATGCCATCGACGAAGAACCGTTCGACTCCGTGATGTCCGAGACAACGCGCAGCGTGTACGGCGACTCATCTTCGCCCGGAAGAACAGCTTCAATCGCGCGCCATGCCAACGCGCCGTGACCAATCTCGCGACGGCCAACACCGGTCATACGCCCAACTTCACCGACCGAGAACGGCGGGAAGTTGTAATGCAGCATGAACTTGCGCTTCTGCTCGCCTTCGTAGCTCTCCATACGCTGTGCGTCGTCGGTCGTGCCGAGCGTCGCGGTAACCAGCGCCTGGGTCTCGCCGCGCGTGAACAGCGCGGATCCGTGAACGCGGGGCAGAATCCCAATCTCGCACTCGACGTGACGAATCTCGTCAAAAGCACGGTGGTCGGGACGGATGCGGTCGTTCAGAACCTGGTCACGGAAGATGTTTTCGCGGAGAAGCTCGTAGTACTTGCCGAACTTCTTGGCTGCGGCAGCATCGCCTTCCGGCAGTTCCTTCTTGAGCTCGTCCTTGATCTCCTTGACCAATGCGTAGCTCTCAAACTTGGGGTGCTTCTGCGTATTGAGGGCATCGCGTAGACGTTCGCCAGCCTTCTCGGTCAACGCCGTCAGATACTCGCCGTCGATCTCGATCGGCTTGACTGCGCGCTTGGCCTTGCCAGCAAGCTTGACCATCTCTTCAATCGCAGCGCAGATCTTCTTGATCTCGCCGTGAGCGAACTCAATCGCATCCACAACGGTCTCTTCGGAGACTTCCTTCGCGCCCGACTCAACCATCACGATGCCGTCAGCCGTGCCGACGACCATGATGTTCAGATGGCTTACAGCGCGCTCTGCATAGGTCGGGTTGACGATGAATGCGCCTTCGACGAAGCCGATGCGGACCGCGCCCACGGGGCCGTGGAACGGAATGTCGGACATTGCAAGCGCGCAGCTTGCGCCGTTGATGCCGAGAACGTCGGGATCATTTTCCTTGTCCGCCGAGTAAACAAACGCGACCACCTGGGTCTCGTTGCGGAAGGCCTCGGGGAACAAAGGACGGATCGGACGGTCGATCTGACGGCTCGTCAGAACTTCCTTCTCCGAAGGACGGCCCTCGCGCTTGATGAAGCCACCCGGAATGCGTCCACCAGCATAGGTAAACTCACGATATTCCACGGTCAGCGGGAAAAAGTCGATGCCCTCTTTGGGGTCGGGCGAGGCCACGGCCGTGCAAAGAACGGCATTGTCGCCAGATGTCGTAAACGCGGCGCCGGATGCCTGCTTGGCAATCCGTCCGGTCTCAAATGTAATACGCTTGCCGCCGGCAAGCTCTACAGATACTTCATGTTTCATAATGCGCCTCTTCTCTTAAGGACATGGCTTCATGCCGTGCCAGCATTGTGTTCTTTGGTCCGTCGAAACTTGGTGCTAAACAGCGTTCCCATCCAGCCGATCACTACTTAGATCGTGGCGTGGACGCGCGAAAGCGCAGCTTCGGCGGTGCGTCTTCCGCGACCGCCAAGCTGCGCTTTCAGCTGCTTGAGTTGTCTGCCCATTCCTGGACTGTGGGAGCGATCCCGCAGGTTACTAGTTAGGAATTTCGCACTTGCTGGCCTCATCGTCAGTAGCTCCAGCCAAAGGAAAGTATGAACTCCTCGACGTTGCTTACGCTGACTTTGCGGGCCGTGCGTGATTCCATGTACAGGTTTCCTGGGGAAGCTGCGCTTATTTGCGAATTCCGAGCTTGGCGATGACCTCGCGATAACGGTCCGCGTCAACCTTCTTCAAGTAATCCAGCAGGCGACGGCGTTTGCTCACCAGCATCAACAAGCCACGGCGGGATCCATGATCCTTTTTGTGGGTCTTGAAATGCTCGGTCAGTTCGCCAATCCGTTCGCTCAGGATCGCGATCTGCACCTCAGGACTGCCGGTGTCGGAGTCGTGAGTGCGGTACTTCTCGATAATGACTGTCTTCTTTGCGGTTGCCAACACAGCAGTTCTTGCTCCTAAATTCTCTAATCCACTCTCGAAAGTGTCTGATAAAGGATAGCATCTATTTTCAACATTCGGTGAATCCGGCTGCGGCAATCCTCAGCCCATGTGCGTTCTTAGGAACCCGAGCGTACGCTCCCCTGCCAACTTTGCAGCAGCAGGGTTGTAGCTGTTCAGATCAGGGTCCCGATTGAATGCATGCCCCGCGCCCTCATACAGATATATCTCCACCTCCGGATGCGCCGCACGCACCGCATCAATCTGGTCCGTACCAATATGCGAGTCGTTCGCCCCGAAGTGCAGCATCATCGGGCAAGTCGGCTCTTCGTTGGCAAACTTCCCAATCCCGCCGCCGTAATACGCCACGCCACACGCCAGCTTCATTCCAACACTCGCCGCGCGCGTCGAGGACAACCAGGTCATCAGCCCGCCGTAACAGAACCCAATCACCGCAACGCCCTTGGGGTCTTCCTTCGCAATCGCTTCATAAGCCGCAGCAATATCCAGCAATGAATTAGCCGGCTCCAGCTTCGGATAAATCGCGAACGCCTTCCCCATATCCTCCGGCGAGTAGTTCAGCTCAATCCCCGGCTCCATCCGGTCGAATAACGCTGGAGCAATCGCCGTATATCCCTCCGCCGCATACTTGTCCGCGGTACTACGGATGTGGGCATTGATCCCAAAGATCTCCTGCACCACGATCACCGCGCCCTTAGCC
>JAYVZU010000035.1:0-7962 GCA_043783075.1 Rhodanobacteraceae bacterium | reverse complement strand
CTTCGGCGGACTTCATCCCGTCGAGGTAGTATCCGGCGGAGAGGATGCCCTGGTAGCCCCCGGCCGTGCTGGCCGACATGGAGGCCTCGCCGCGCCAGGTCTGGATGACGATGTCTTTGGGCAGAGCGGGGTTGAAGATTTCGTCCCAGCCGATCATGTGGCGATTGAGGCGGGTCAGGATTTTTAGGACGCGCTGGTTGAAGTAGGCTTGCAGCGCAGCGGAATCCTTGAGGTTGTGGGACTGCATGTAGGCGAGGATTCTGGGGCTGGACTTCCAGTCCGGCGCGGAGGTTTCGTCGCCCCCGATGTGGATGTAGGCATCGGGGAAGAGCGGCACCATCTCGGTGAGGAAGCGGTCGAGGAACTGGTAGGTCTCCTCGCGGGTGGGGTCCATGGCGTAGGGAGCGATGCCAAATTCGGCTCGGATTCCCGCGGGCGGTGTGCCGCTGGAGAGCTCTGGATAGGCGTAGAGCCAGGCGGTGCTGTGGCCGGGCATTTCGAACTCGGGCACGACGCGGATGCCGCGGTCGTTGGCGTAGGCGATGACTTCGCGGATTTGCTGCTGGGTGTAGAACTGGCCGTCGGAGCCGACCGTGGCGAGCTTGGGAAAGGCTCTGCTCTCGACGCGGACGCCCTGGTCGTCGATCAGGTGCCAGTGGAAGACGTTCAGCTTGACGACTTCCATCGCGTCGAGCGTGCGCTTGATGACTGCGACGGGTTCGAAGTGGCGGGAGCTGTCGACGAGGAGGCCGCGCCAGCGGAAGCGGGGAGTGTCGTCGATCTCGACGGCTGGGAGGACGAATTTTCCTTGTGACGGCTGAACCCACTGGATCAGCGTCTGCAGGCCGCGCATGGCACCGACATCGGTCTGCGCGTCGAGTGTGATTCCGGTTGCCGCGACTTTGAGGTGATAGCTTTCGTCCTGATCGGCGGTGAGGACGGCGGCGCTCGGGGTGTGAATCTGGATGGTAAGAGCGGCGGTCGAGGCCGGAACAGTGGGGCTGAAGCCGGCCTTTGTGCGGAGTTCGGCGACGGAACGGGCGGCGGCAGACTGGAGCCTCGCGCTGCGTGGGCCATCGATGCGGAAGGAGAAGTCAGGCGTGAGGAGGAACTCGCCGGCGGCGGCTTGGAGCGACGAGGGTTTGGGCATCAGGACGTTGCCATTGGGCGCGGTTTCCCATGCGGCGCCGAACGTCAGGGTCGTTTGGGTGAACAAGAACACGGCAAGCAAGGCAGAGGCCTTCCATATTTTGCTGGCCATCGAATAATCTCTCCGTTCAGGGGCGCACTAAGACTTCGTCGAGGGCAATTGTTTCAGCCTGCGCAGGGCATGTCTAGTTACGGGTCGAGTCGTTGGTGCCGCGGCGAATATGTAACGGACCGTCTAGCGGCTGGCAGGTTCAACTTGCCGGGTCATCGTTGGCTTTGTTAGGCTTATAGGACGACATGACTTGTGAACGCCAGCTCCGTTGTTGTTGTCCGGCCAACGTTGAGCTGTTGTGTCTCGCTATCTGTTGTCGGATGCGCTAGTTGATGTTGTTGCAATCTGCGCGTCGAATTGTTCTCTCCCTCATCTAAACTTTTAGTGTTTCCCCCGTAATACTCCCCTGGAGTCTTCAATGGCAGCCGCCGCACCCACGCTTACCCACCTTCAACTGCTCGAAGCTGAGAGCATCCATATTCTGCGCGAGGTTGCGTCGGAGTTTGAGCGTCCGGTGATGCTCTACTCGATCGGCAAAGACTCGTCCGTGATGCTGCGGCTGGCGCAGAAGGCTTTCTATCCGGCACCGATTCCGTTCCCGTTGATGCACATCGATACGGGGTTCAAGTTCCATGAAATGATCGAGTTCCGCGACAAGGTGGCCGCGTCTGTGGGGGCCGAATTGCTGGTCTGGCGGAATGAGCCGGCGATTGCGGCAGGTACAAACCCGATTGCGCTCGACACCAAGCGCTGCTGCGGTTTGCTGAAGACACAGGCGCTGCTGGATGGGCTAAATCACTACGGGTTTAATGCTGCGTTTGGCGGGGCTCGGCGAGATGAGGAGAAGTCTCGTGCGAAGGAACGGATCTATAGCTTCCGCGATAAGGCGGGGCAGTGGGACCCGAAGAATCAGCGGCCGGAGCTTTGGAATCTTTATAACTCACGGATCCATCCGGGCGAGTCGATCCGCGTGTTTCCGCTGTCGAACTGGACGGAGATGGATGTTTGGCAGTACATCTACCAGGAAAATATCCCGATCGTGGACCTGTATTACGCCAAGGTACGCCCAATGTATGTGCGCGGCGAATCGCTGCTGCCGATTGAGCAGTCGTTTGTGGCGCGGCTGGGCGAGAAACCGGTGATGGTGAAGTCGCGGCTGCGGTCGCTGGGTTGCAGCCCTTGTACCGGGGCGATCCGGTCTGAAGCCGACACGTTGCCGAAGATTATTGCCGAGTTGATGAGTTTCCGTGAGTCGGAGCGCGCGAATCGCGTGATCGACCACGACCAGGAAGGCTCCATGGAACTGAAGAAGCGCGAGGGATACTTCTAATGACCCTAACCGTTCTGACGAAGCCGTTCGCGGCACAGGCATTTTCTGTTGAGGATTTCTTCGCCGAGGAACATGCTCGGGACTTGCTGCGTTTCTCGACGGCGGGTAGCGTGGATGACGGCAAATCGACGCTGATTGGACGACTACTGTATGACACGCAGAGCGTCTACGAAGACAGCATCAAGTCGATTGAGGGCAAGGGTACGACGGCTCCGGGAGTTCTGGATCTGGCGCTGCTTACGGATGGCCTGCGGGCTGAACGAGAGCAGGGCATCACGATCGATGTGGCGTATCGGTACTTCTCGACCGAGAACCGGAAGTTCATCATCGCGGACACGCCGGGGCACGAGCAGTACACGCGCAATATGGCGACGGGGGCTTCGACCGCTTCGCTTGCAATCGTGCTGGTAGACGCGCGCAAGGGTGTGCTGATCCAGTCGCGTCGTCATGCCTGTATTACGGCTTTGTTGGGCGTTCCGCATGTGCTGGTGGCGGTGAACAAGATGGACCTCGTGGGATATGACGAGGCGGTGTTCAACGAGATTCGTGCGGACTTTACCAAGTTCTTCGATGAGCTTGGAGACATTCGGCCAGCCAATATTTACTTCGTTCCGGTGAGCGCGCTGACAGGCGATAACGTCGTGCATCCAACGACCGCGATGCCGTGGTACACAGGGCCGTCGCTGCTGCAATTGTTGGAGAGTGTGCCGGCGGTGGATGCGAAGACCGATGCGCCGTTCCGGCTTGCGGTGCAGCGTGTGTTGCGACCGAACCTTGACTTCCGCGGGTTTGCGGGGCAGATTGCGGCGGGTACCATTCGGCCGGGCGATGCGATTATGGCACTGCCCTCGCGGCGGACCAGCAAGGTCAAATCCATTGTTACGTTTGATGGGGAGTTGGCGCAGGCGCAGGCTCCGCAGTCGGTGACGCTGACGCTGGAAGACGAGTTGGATATTAGTCGTGGCGACATCCTGGTTGCTCCGGATTCGGCGGCGGTAGTGACGACTAACCTGATAGCTTCGCTGGTGTGGATGGACGAGCAGCCGCTGGAGCTGAATCGGCGCTATTTGCTGAAGCATACGAGTCGGACTGTTCATGCGCAGGTGAAGGCGGTCGACTACCGCCTGGATGTGGCGACGCTGGAGCATCAGGCGGCAAGCACACTGACGCTGAATGGGATCGGCGTGGTGGAGATTGAATCGGTACAGCCGCTGGCTGTAGATCGCTACTCGAGCAGCCGCATTACGGGCAGCTTTGTGTTGATTGACCCGGTGACGAATGCGACTGCTGCAGCTGGCATGATCCGCGAGGCGGTGCCTGTTGCGACGGGGCTGGTTGCGGCTTCGGGACCGGTATCGATCGAGGAGCGGGCTAGCCGCTGGCGTCATGCGGGGGCTTACCTGCAGGTGACGGGGCCGGTTGCGTTTGCCGATGATGTAGAGCGCGCGTTGTTTATACGCGGGGCCGCGATTCTTCGGCCGGATTCGACCGACGCGGGTACGTTGGCGGCGATGTCTGCGGCTGGGGCGCTGGTGTTGACGCATACAGTTTCGGAGTCTGCGGGCGTTACCGTTGCGGGGCATCATGCGGCAGTTGCGACTGTGGATGAGTTGATCAGGTTCCTTGAAGCGCACGGCATTTTGATTGGAGATGTGACCCATTGAGTTCGACTGTTACCAATACCGCGGTGTTGCGCCCTGAGCTCGAAGAGCGGCTGACGCATGTTCGCGGGCTGCTCGCAAGCGAACTCGCAGCCGAACCCGATGCCTGCATCACTTGCAGCTTTCAGGCTGAGGATGTGCTGTTGCTGCACCTGACGCGCGAGTTGAAGCCGGAGATTCCGGTGCTGTTTCTGGATACCGGATATCACTTTGCGGAGACGTATGCGTATCGCGACAAGATTGCTGCGGAGTGGGGATTGAATTTGACGAATCTGCTTCCCGCGAAGACGGTTGCGGAGCAGGAAGCGGAATTCGGTTTGCTGTACCAAAGCGCGCCGGATAAATGCTGCCAATTACGCAAGGTGGAGCCGCTCTTTGCTGCGGTTGCGAAGTACAAAGTTTGGCTAACAGGTCTGCGTCGCGAGCAGGCGAGAAGCCGCGCGGCGTTGGAAGAGGTTGCGGATTTTGCGCTGCCGGGTGGCGTGACCGTTCGGAAGCTGAGCCCATTTGCCGACTGGACGACGCGCGATGTGTGGCAGCTATGCACGCTGTTCGAGATTCCTTTGCTGCCGCTGTATGACCTCGGCTATTCGAGCATTGGGTGTGAGCCATGCACGTCGATCCCCACCGATCCGAATGATCCTCGCTCGGGCCGCTGGGCCGGACGCAAGGTTGAGTGCGGCATCCACATTCAACCAGCAACGAACTAGCTTTCCGCGACGACAACTATGGAATATGCAATTGGCTTCATCATCGCTGTGTTTATCGCGCTCACCGGAGTGGGCGCCGGCACCATCACGACCCCTCTGCTGATCTTGTTCCTGGGCGTTCCGGCTTCAGTGGCGGTATCGACCGGGCTGATGTTTTCGGCTGCCGTAAAGCTGGTGCTGGTGCCGTCGCAGATCATGCGCAAGCAGGTCTCGTGGCGGGTGCTCGGTTTTATGCTGCTGGGCGGATTGCCGGGTGTGTTGCTAGGTTCGTATTTTCTGAAGCATTTGGTGACTCATGGTCCGCAGGCTCTGCTCAACGCGCTGCTCGGCGTGGTGCTGGTGTTTACGGCTTTGTGGCAGATTGCGTTTTCGTTTCGGCCAGAGCGGAAGGAAGGTCCGACCAAGGATCGCAGCCACCTTCTGCCATGGCTAATGTTCCCGGTCGGCGCGGAGGTTGGGTTCTCGTCGGCTGGAGCGGGTGCGTTGGGTTCTGCGGCTCTGCTGGGGCTGACGCCGTTGCTTCCGGCGACGGTGGTGGGGACGGATATTCTGTTTGGGTTTGTGCTGTCGCTGGTGGGCAGTGGGGCGCATGGCTTCTTTAGCGGCACCGGAACCGCGCTGCTGAAGCATCTGGTGATTGGCGGCTTTGCGGGGGTTATCGTCGGGACTGTTGCGGCGAAGTGGATCCCGAAGCGGCCATTGCGGTTTGCGTTGTGGATCTGGCTGCTGATTATTGGGTCGCACTTTATCTACACGCAGTTGATTGCGGTTGCGCACCAATAGAATACCGACCGCGGATTAACGCGGATAGACGCGGATTTGTTCTTGCCTGATCCGCAGACTTTCTGCGCTGATCCGCGGTCGATTTCTTGAGGGGATTTGTCGGGTTCAGGCTATGCTAAGTGGAACCCCGTTCCCCTGAGAGATGCCGCCGCCTATGCGCCTGGTTCTTGAACGATATTTTGGCTTTGCAGAGCACCAGACTACCTGGCGCATCGAAGTCCTGTCTGGCATTACGACGTTCGTCACGATGGCGTACATCATCTTCGTCAATCCCGCGATTCTGAGCGAGACGGGGATGCCGATTGGTGCCGTGACGATTGCGACGTGCCTGTGCGCGGCGTTTGGGTCGATCATGATGGGGCTGCTGGCGAATCTGCCGCTTGCCCTGGCACCGGGTATGGGACTGAATGCCTACTTTACTTACACCGTCGTGAAAGGGATGGGCGTGCCTTGGCAGACGGCGCTAGGCGCGGTGTTTCTGTCGGGCGTGTTGTTTCTGTTGCTGACGCTGACCGGACTCCGGCAACAGTTGGTGGCTGCGATTCCGCAGGAGTTGCACGCGGCGGTCGCGGGCGGGATCGGGCTATTCATTGCGTTCATCGGGCTGCGGAACTCAGGGATTATTGTGCCGTCTCCGGCGACTACGGTGACGCTGGGGAACCTGCATAATCCGGCGACGATGCTGGCTTGCCTCGGCATCGTGATCATCGCGATCCTGCAGGCGCTGCGGGTGAAGGCGTCGATGCTGATCGGTGTGCTGGCGACGATGGCGGTTGGGATTGCGTTTGGCCAGGTGCAGTGGCATCCAACGCCGGTGCATCTTAGCGATCTGGCGAAGACTGCGGGGCAGTTGGATATTCGTGGAGCGTTAGGACTGCATGCGCTGGAGATTATTTTTGTCTTCCTGTTTGTCGATTTGTTCGACAATATTGGAACTCTGGTTGCAGTGACGGAGCGGGCGGGGCTGATCCGGCCGGATGGAACGATTCCCAAGCTGAACCGAATCTTCTTTGCGGATGCGACGTCGACCGTTGCTGGGTCGCTGCTGGGTACTTCGACTGTGACGAGTTACATTGAATCGGCGGCGGGTGTTGCAACGGGCGGGCGGACCGGCGTTACGGCAATCACGACGGGAATCCTGTTCTTTCTCGCGCTGTTTATTGCGCCGGTGATCGGGGCGATCCCGACCTTTGCGACTGCGCCTGCGTTGATTTTAGTAGGTGCGTTGATGGTTGGCTGCGTGGGCCAGATTACGTGGGACGAGCCGCGGATTGCGATCCCGGCATTTCTGACAATTGTGACCATACCGCTTACGTATTCTATTGCGACGGGGCTGTCGCTGGGTATTGTGACTTATGCGATTCTGGAGCTGGCTACGGGGCGTGGGTCGCGCAGGCACTGGATGCTTTATGTGTTGGCTGTGCTGTTTATGGTGCGGCTGGTTTACATGACGAGTTAGGTTGTTGGCATCCTCAAAGCGAAATACTGAGATTCTTCGCGTTGCTTAGAATGACCTCTGATCAAAGAAAGTTGCGTGGTAGATTTCCTCATGGGAACCAATCTGGCAGTTGCGCCAAACCAGAAGCAGCTGGACGAGAATCGCATGGCGGAGTTGGTCCGGTTTACGGCTCGGACGTTGGAGACGGCGTCGCCTGTACCGTTTGGCGCGTCGATTGTGAATTCCAAAACTGGCGATGTATTGATGCGGGCCGTGAATGCGGTTCGCAAAGAGAATGATCCGAGCAGCCACGCGGAAGTTCGTACGGTGCGGAAGGCTACGCGCAAGCTGAAGAATCCGTCGTTGAAGGGCTACACCATGTACACGACCTGTGAGCCGTGCGCGATGTGCATGGCAAATGCCTTATGGGCGGGGCTGGATCGCGTGGTGTTTGGGGCGACGATCAAGGATGCGAGCAAGCATTGCAAGCAGATTTATGTGTCGGCGCGTGAGGTGTTGCGTCGCAGTGATATGGAGTGCGTGGTCGACGGGCCGGTACTTCGCAAGGAGTGTTACGAGTTGTTCACACACCCGAATATGTTGAAGGTGTTTGCGGTTTGGAATCCCAAGAAAGGGAAGGCAAAATGACCGAAGCCGATCTTCAAGCTCTGACGGAATGTGTTGCGGCGCCGAATCAGGTCGTGACGAATTCGCAGGTGGTCCAGCGGTTGTCGCGGGATTTCTACTGGTACTCGCCGGTGTTGAAGAAGCTGTTGGACGACAAGGTTGCGGAGGCTGTAGTGCAGCCGGTCTCGACCGAAGAGGTTGTGAAGGTTTTG
>JAYVZU010000034.1:0-7964 GCA_043783075.1 Rhodanobacteraceae bacterium | reverse complement strand
TTGATGGACTCACGAGAGCTACAGCGGCACATCTATTCCGAACGCATGCGATCGGAATCGGTCCTCGATCCTGTAAGGCAGTTCCAACTTGATTGTCTACCTGCGATGGCACGGGTTGAGCGCCCAGAAGGAGTGCTGGCGCAATGGGACTGATCGTGTAGAAACAAGAAAGTACAACTGAACGGGTGCCCCTGCGGGCACCCGTTCTTCATTGGGTCCGAGTTCACATGGCCGGCTTCTCTTGTCGATAACCACAAAGCCTCCAACGTGCGAGGTCGCGCGAGTTGGTCCGCGTTTAGCAACCTAAGAGTTATGAAACCGTGAAAGGGCGCGATCTGATTCAGATCGCGCCCAGCCAGCTTCGGAAACTGGTTACTACTGCAATATTGTCAAGCTGCCGGCGTTTCCCCCCCCCCACGATCCATGGAGACCTGACCGCATGCCACACTCCCGAACGTCGAAGAAAGTTGGACCGGGATTGCTGAGCTCCTCGTCTCCACCGAGGAAGTCGTCAGAAAGTGCTAGCAGAGT
This sequence comes from Rhodanobacteraceae bacterium, assembly GCA_043783075.1. Taxonomy (GTDB): domain Bacteria; phylum Acidobacteriota; class Terriglobia; order Terriglobales; family Acidobacteriaceae; genus Edaphobacter. The sequence continues at coordinate 7,433 of JAYVZU010000034.1, read as the reverse complement.
GTCTGAACGCGTAGGAGTGATCGTAAAAGAGCGATTGTCAGTCAAATTCCACTCGTGAGCGATATCACCAAGAGCCCTCACGCCGATGTCGAGCCTCTGGCTCAAAGGGAACTTTTCGAGATCCGCCTTCAACTGTATCCTCATCGCGAGGTAATTATCCTTGCCTTCATACTCGAGGGCCTCTTCAGATTCAGGGGTGCTCTCCGGCTGAGTTCCGTGTGTGGATTTTGGAGAGCGCCGACGGACAGTTGGCAAGCCTACCGAGTTTTCGTACTTCACGATCATTCGATCAAGCTTTTTTGTTGAGCATCCAAGGGCCTCCGCGAGCGCAGTGGCGAGGAGACACCAAACCCGGCCAGCCTTGTAGATACCCCTCAAATCACGAAGTAGGCGACCAAGGGTTATTTGCTGCTGGGCGAATGAAATGAACCCGCTAAGGAGATCTGCCCTGATAATTCGTTCTTCAAACCGTGCTGCATCATCGAGATTCTTGGAATGGTCCTCCAAAATCTTAGACAATTTGTCTGAAAGAGTTCCATAGGTAATGCTGTGTTGCGCGTTCAGGACGTCTTGCATGTAGCGATCTTGTGACAAATTCATGTGTGCTCCCTCTCGGGAATCGTTTAGTTTGAAACGGGGTGAGAGCTCTTCGCCTACTTTGGCTCTTATGCCACGATCAAGTGAACTACCTTGTGCAACTAAAGCTTCTAGTGCAGCCATCGGCGAAGCCCGATGGTGTCCTGCTGGGCGGTGGGATCTTTTGTTACTCGGCACTACGGCTCCGAGAGCGATGACAACGCTCGACACTTCGGTTTCTTGGTTTCGGCCAATCATCATCGCTTTTCTCCTCTCATCTCTATGTCCCGACCGATTCCGGCCGGACCATGACTGTATCCCGAATCAGCCGGGAATACAAGGCCCTTCTTGGTTGACTTGACAAGCTGTGAGGGCGGCCAGCGGCCGCCCTTTTCAAAAGAGGAATAAACATGCCCATTCAACTAAAACCCAGTGTTGTCATCGCCGTGCTTGTCGAACCATCAACTAACGAAGCCAGTCTTCAGAGCGGACTCCAACAGATCACTAGGATCTGCGTCCTGTTCTGTGATCACGAACGCATCACCGAAGGCGTGTACAACAACACCGATGAATCAGAGTTACTCCTAAACTTCTGGCTTGCAATTCGCGGCAGCGACCGGATCTTCTCAGCCGACGTGGTCGAAGTTGTTGCCATGATCCGCATGCGTGGCTGGAACCTCGGAATTCCGCCTTCGGCTGAAGTCGACCTGGCGCGCGCTTTGCCGGCCTGAGTTGGAAGACTTGGCTGAGACGTGTTTCTAAACAAGCGATCCAGAGGCATCGTCCATTCGTATGGTTGGGCCCATTTCGGATCATGCTTGACACGAAATGACTGGATCCTTTGGTTCACCTTCCTTCCCGATGCATGGTGTAAGAGCAATGACCGACACCGTAACGGAGGAACTATCAATGGCAATAGCTGGTTCAGGAACCAAGAAGTACCCACTGCTCGGCGAAATTCTCGCTCTCAAGAATCTGTCACTTGAACCCATGTACACGATCCGTAACATCGCTGAGATCTTCAGCGTGTCATCACGCTCCGTCCAGAACTGGATCTCTTGCGGCAAGTTGACGGCCCGCAGCCTTCCCGGTCGTTGGAAGTTCCTGACGCAGGACGTCGAGGATTTCCTCGAAGCCAGCAAGAAGGGAAAGCGCTGACGTCAGAACCCCTGCGGACGACGAACCAGTGCTGTCGCACGCTAATGGTCGCTGGCACGGGCGGAGGGCTCATTTGCCTTGAAGGCATACCTCGCGTCTTCGCTATATCTCCGGCTCCTGCGCGGTGTGTAGCGGAACTGCTGGCAAATTCACTGAAGTTCCGCCTGCTGCGTGCTTTATATGCAGCTTCGCTCATCACAATTATTGGTTATGAAACACAAGGATGCATATATGAATTACGCTACTGTTCCGATTGGTACTCCGATTGCAGTCTATCTTCCCCCTTCTTCCGCAAATAGTGCCGTTAGCGGAACAAACCTCGAGACACTCAGTGACCTCCTTGATATATGGGAGACATGCCCTCCTCGAGAGCTCGCAATGTTGCGGACAACATCTTCCCTTCTTACGGCATTTCTGGGGAAGTCGCCTGACCAGATCACGATCGACACGGTCAGCGAAAGCCGCGACGGCTTCCGCGCATACCTTGTAAGCCGGACCTACGCGAAGAATTCCGTTAGGAGCTACGTCAACTACGTCCGCATTCTGCTAGAGAGTGCCACGGCCTTGGGGTGGAAGCAAGGTACCGCGTTGGATCGTGAATGGGTAGGCATTCAGGAACATGTAACATCGCACGAATGCTCGAAGATCATCAAGCATTTCGTCCATACCGGCAAAAGACCTGCCGCCATCACGACTGACGATACCGAGGGATGGATTCAAGGCGCTGTCGAAAAAGGTCTCTTGTATCGGGGTGCACGCCGGCAGTCAAATGTCTTCTGGCGCATTCTTCTGGAGTACGGTCTCACGACCCAGGCCCCGCTTGGCGCGGTCCGTAAAGAACGGTACGGACTCTCCATGGAGGATATGCCCGCTGGCCTGCGGAGCGATATCAACCAGCTGCTGCATTGGAAGCTGGCACCGTTTGTCATGGACCGGCCGAACAATGAGCGCATCCGACCAGTGACGGCGAAAACCTTGAGGGAAGTCCTCTGCTCTCTGGCCGGATTTGCTATCAGCATCTATGGTGCGAAGAACGTCACTTCCCTGCCCACCCTAATCACTCAGGAAATCATCGGCAAGTACGCAGAGTGGAGCCTAGAAGTACGCGGGGTGAAACCAGGAACGATTCAGCATGTCATCGGGTTGATTTCTGGACCGATGACGCAGTATCCAGCCTATAAGTCGCTGGATCTCAGCTGGCTCAAGACAATCTTAGGAGCACTCCCGATAGAACCACGTTCGGAAGGGAAAGCTCGGAAGGCGAAGAAGTATCTGGAATATAGCGTGATCGAGGCGATCCCCTCAACGATTCATGCAGGCCGCTCGGCAGCTGCGAAGAAGGGCGGTCGTCATTTAGCGAAACTGGCTCAGGACGAGCTGATGTTGATGTGGCTTTCGATTCTTCCGTGGCGTCAACGCAATCTCCGCGAATGTCGCATCGGCGGTCCAACACCCAACCTATTCAAAGGGCGAATTGCCCCCTTCAGCGTAGTTGACAGGCCTACATGGGTGGTCGAGGCGGAACGTATCAACCCGAACGCTGAGTTTTGGCAGTTCAAATTCAGCACCGCTGAGACCAAGACTGATATTGAGGTTGAGGCAATTCTGCCGAGACAGCTGATCGGGCCTCTCGAGGAGTACCTCACGTGCTTCCGACCTCAGATGCTCAAGGGAAACAACCCCTGCAATCTCTTCATAAACGGGGACGGCAACGAGATGACCCAGCAAAACGTGACCCACGTAATTTCCAGTTTGACACTGCGATATGCCGGGCGGCGCGTCACGCCGCATTTGTTCCGCGACGTGGTTGCCTTCGCGTGGCTCAAGGAGCACCCAGGGGACTACCTAACCTTGAGCAAGCTTCTTTGGCATTCAAACATTAACACGACAATTCACTACTATGGCGGCCGATTCAACGAATCTTCTGGCGTTGTCGCGATGGAGAATTGGCGCACCGAACGGGATGCTAGGGTTGCCTAGCTTCAGCTCGTAGTGCGCACTGCTTTGGTACAGCAAGCCCCGGATGCGACTCTGGCGCTTGCGAATAACCATCCTGAACTTCGAATGAGTGAATGGAGCAGCTATGAACAATGCCGTCGATTTATCCCCACCATCGAAGCCTTGGGTTCAGCCAATCGAAGTGGGCTGTAGTGCTCCGCTTAGTGCTTATGAGTCATTCGTTGACGAATGCGTCGTTGGCCTGTTTCTGGATATCGCGCCGCGGCGTGTGCTCGAGATGGCGAGGATGAAGGATATCCCCGCTCATCCAATTGGGCGAAGGCGAAAGACTTGGCGTTTCCGGATCTCGGAGATTGATGCTCATTTTCGTTTGCGCAGTCCTAGGCAGCCAGGCGCACCGATCTCCAAGGAAGTTCAAGAACTTAACGAAAGGAAGCAATCGTGGGTACAGTAAGCAAAAAGAAGCGCTCGGGTGGTCTGACTTGGATCTACCGGTATCAGACCACACGAGCCTTAGATGGCAAGAAGGTCGAAAACACCAAGGCGATTGGCCGGGTGAAAGATATTGGCTCGTCCGATGCGGCAGCATGGAAGGAAGTCGGTCGTCTTGGACTGGACACTAGCATCGATGTGTCGAGCGGAAGAAAGCCATCCTTCGGCGAGTTGGCTGAACACTTCCGGCAGAATGAACTGAGAAAGGAGTCGGGAATTGGCCTCAAAGCTGGAGAGACCGTGAGCACGAACGAACTGCTCCTGAACAATTGGATACTGCCGAGGTGGGGGGACAGAAAAGCTGCGGACATCAAGCCTCTAGAGATTGAAGCCTGGTTCGAAGCGTTGACGTCTCAGCCGCATGGCAAGAAGAAAAGGCCTCGGAGTTGGGGAAGTGTCATGAAAGTGAAGTCCATCATGGCGCAGGTTTTCAAGCATGCCCAGCGCCATGAATTGATTCCTGCGACCATCGGTCAAGACGGTCGTCCGAGTAACCCAGTGGCGTTGGCTAGGTGCGAATCCGGGTCTAGCTATGAAGCAATAGTTGTCAGTCCAGAGCAGATGATTGTTCTGCTGCGCGAACTCGATTGTGACGACACTCGCCTAGAGTGGACTCTTGCTCTTGTCCATGCCGCTACTGCTCTCCGGCCTGAGGAGGCATTCGGTCTGAAGTGGCAGGACATTGAATGGCATCACAATCAGATCAAGATCTGTCGCGGGTGGTCTAAAGGCAAGGAGACACCGGGAAAGAACGAAGGGAGCATGACCCAGGTCGTCATGCATCCGGCGCTGGCGTACGCGCTACAGGGCTGGCGCCGGGACACCGTCTACTTTCGAGATTCCGATTGGGTGTTTGCATCGGCCAAGACGAAAGGTAAGACGCCTCGGTCTGCCGGCGTCGCCGGCCAAGACTATCTTCGCCCTGCCGCAGTCAAAGCAGGAGTGATCCCGCTCAACTATAAGGGGCGATTCGGATGGCACAACCTGCGCCACTCGCTGGCGACGTTCTTTGCGGCCAACGACGAGAGTCTGCCTCTCATTCAGAGCGTCCTGAGACATGCGAAACCCACCACCACTGCGGTCTATCTGCATCGGGTCAACGCGGCGCATTTGTCGGCGCAGGGCAAGTTCCTCGACGCAATCAACGTCACAGAGACTGGCGTTTAGCCAGACTTGGGTTGGAACTTGGGTTGGGGGAGATTGGCGGGATTCAGCCTTGGCAGCTAAAGTGTTGAAATTGTTGGTGGACCTGATCGGGATCGAACCGATGACCTCTTCCATGCCATGGAAGCGCGCTCCCAGCTGCGCCACAGGCCCACTGCTTTCTATTCTCCGGTAAGCGTGGGGTCTACGTCAAACGCTGTTGTCTTTTCAGCTTCGAGCCGATAACCCATGTAATGCAGAAATTGTGCAGTTCGCGGAACATTTTGGGGGCTTCCCGTGTCTAAGTATGCAGAGTGAGCGAGCGCTCGGCCGCCGGCGGCGTAGTTTTTTGCAGAGATTTCAGGCTCGCAGCAGTTGAATTTGCAAGTTGCAACAGCAGGTCGTAGGCTAGAGGGCACCCGAACATGCAGGCGGGCATCGTAATGGGCAATCTCGCGAGCGCGATTGGAATCGGCACAGAAGATGCAGCGCTCGTCGCTGAGTTGAAGGCTGGCTCGGAGCGGGCTTTCGGCATGCTGATCGCCCAATACTCGCAGCCCATCTACTCCCTGATCGCGCGCAGCCTGCAGGATCCAGCCGACGCCGCAGACATTACCCAGGAAGTCTTCATCAAAGTCTTCCGCAGCATTGCCAGCTTCCATGGCGACGCCAGCCTGCGCACCTGGCTCTACCGCATCGCACTCCGCGAGGCCAGCAACCAGCGTCGTTGGTGGACCCGCCACAAACGGCAGGAACTCACCATTGACTCGCCCGTCGGCACGAGCGAGGGCGACGACGAAGACACCATGTGCCTTAGCGGTCTGCTCATGGATTCAGCCTGCTCGCCATACGACCAAATGGCGCAGTCAGAGATGAAAGTTCGCGTCGAAGATGCCCTTCGGCAGCTGCCCGAGGCCTTCCGCACAGTTGTCGTACTGCGCGAGATGGAAGGCTTCTCCTACGAGGAGATTGGTGAGATTCTGGACGTCCCGGCCGGCACCGTAAAAAGCCGCCTGACGCGGGGACGCTCCGCCTTGAAACAAATTTTGATCGACCAGGGATTAACCCTGCGGGAGTTAGCGCGGCCAGAGCCTGCTGCAGCTTTCGGTGGAGGTCCGCGATGAGCTGTCATCCAGTTCGTGAGATGTTTTCGGCTTACCTCGATGGCGCTGTCAGCGGTCGCGAGATGCAGGCGGTCTCCGCCCATCTAGAGCGCTGCAGCGAGTGCCGTGCAGAGTTTGACGCCCTGCGCAACTTACAGCAGATGCTCACGCATGTCGGCCCGATGAAGGCGCCGGAAGATCTCGGGCTACGGCTTCGGCTGGCGATCTCACGCGAAAATGCCCGGCGTCAGGGCCATTGGTGGGATGTCATCGTCGCGCGCTGGGAAAACTCGCTGCGCCCTGCACTCTTTCAGGCAGCGGCTGGATTTGCCGGCTCGGTGGCTCTGGTCGGGTCTATGGCCATGCTGATCGGCGTGGTTGCCGCGCCGGAAGCAGTGATGGCAAATGACGAGCCATTAGGCGCGTTGACCTCGCCCCATTACCTGTACTCCGCAGCGCGCCAACAGCCGGTTGTAACCCCAGAAGACGCGACAATTGTCATTCAGGCGGATATCAACGCCGGTGGCCAGGTTTATAACTACAAGATTGTCTCCGGGCCCTCGGACCCCGCGACCGATTCACAGGTTCGCGATCAACTGATGCTGCAAGTCTATGAGCCGGCACGGGCATTCGGCGAGCCGGTACGCGGACATGTCCTCATCACCTTCTCCGGAACGTCCGTCCATAGTTAGAGGCAAGAGCTAGCCGTAGACGGGTGAGCCGTTTGCGGCATCGGCCCCGCTCTCTTATGCTGGGTAAAGGCGTCGAACGCTTGATGGCCTCTTTGCGAGTTTCCCCGATGCAGCGTTTCTTTGCAGTTTCCGTAATGTGCGGTCTCCTTGCCGGTGTCGCCTCCGCGCAGGTTCCGGCTTCTTCGTCTTCCTCCAGTACGCCCGGCAGCCGGGTACAAGAGCCATCGAGCTCACGACCCCGCATTGGACAGCCCGAGGCCGGCGGTGCCGCTATTACGCTCGAAACCAGTGAACCGCTCTTCGACGTCGC
>JAYVZU010000033.1:0-2652 GCA_043783075.1 Rhodanobacteraceae bacterium | reverse complement strand
TGCTTCGCCCGCTCTGTCGGCTCCAGTCTTACCCCACCCAGGCGCCCCGTCGACCACCTAAGGATCCTCGCTCTCGACGCTCTCCGCACCGCGATCAGTTGAGCTCCTGACACCCCTAAAAATGTCGATTAGGCAGGATGAATTTTCAAAAGTATCTGTGTGGATTTCTGCATCGAAGGCCCGATTTAAGCCGTTGCGGCAAGAGCACTGGGACTTACAGCACAGTGCCGCACCCAAGACAGCTCTTTTGCCCCGACCTTGTATAGGAGAACAGACACCAAGTACCGAATGACGAAAAAGTCATCCCCCCGGTCTGGGCGATTAGCGGTACGTAGAGGCATGCCGGAAGGACGCATTTGACGCCGCTCAGACCCCTAATCCAGGCTCTCGTCGACCGGAGTCAACTGGATGGAGATTCGATGCTTCTACATCACCTTGGCTATTCGACAAGAGACTTTGATAGTGAGCCGATGGTCAACGACCTACAGTTGGCTAGACGACATCCAAGCGCCGAGCTTAGCAACTCTTAAGGGGCCTCTGCGTAGGCGGTTGATTTGTTGACCACTTCGATTCCTCGCTGGAGGTGTAACTGTTGAGCTGATTTGGGCGGATCTTGAGGTTGCTTTCGAGCGCTGGAGGCCGATTGTCCGGCCTCCAGACGCAGTTCTACCCAAGCACGGCCAGCCGTTTGCGATGGAGGTACAGGTTCCCTAGGAGCTTGTTGAAATTGGTGATGTTTTCAGGCCAAGTTTAAACTTCTTGGTGTTGGCTTGCGTCTGTATCTTATGGGTGGAGACGAGCGGGCTCAGGATGGGATGTTCAGTTATGTGACGTTGGAACATCGGGTTCCGCAGGATCATCCGTTGCGCGAGATTCGCAAGCAGACGGATGTTGTCTTGCGGTCGTTGAGCGGCAGGTTCGATGAACTCTATGCCGACACGGGGCGGTCTTCGATCGCGCCCGAGTACATCCTGCGGGCGCTGCTGCTGCAGGCCTTTTACTCGGTGCGTTCGGAGCGCCAGCTGCGCGAGCAGATCGATTACAACCTACGTTTTCGCTGGTTCGTCGGCCTGGGCCTGGACGATCCGATTTGGAACCATGCGGTCTTTTCGAAGAACCGCAACCGGCTGCTGAACTCCGAGATGGCGCAGGAGTTCTTCGCCGCCGTCAAGGCGCAGGCCAGGCGGTTCATATCGGACGATCACTTCACCGTGGACGGCACGCTGATCCAGGCGTGGGCGTCGCAGCCGGGCGGTCTGGGTCTCAATCTGAAGGTTTGGGTTGTGCGCCTTGATCGCCGCCACAGCCTGCGCCGGAGTCATCCCAAGCTTTACGCCGACGATATCCGTAAAGCCAACCGTTCCCGCGATCAACATCACCGCACCAAGAAGCTTTACCCATCGCACACTCTGACATTTCATTGTCGATACCTCCCCAACGCACAGCGTTCCATCATTCGTGGAACCGGGCCCCTTCGATGGCTCATTCCCATCGGCAACATGTACTGCATCGCTTCATGCAATCCATGTTCAAAACCAAGGTCAACAAGCTGCGTACCTGGGGAGGTAAATAGGCGGTCTGTATACCGAATTCACGCAAAACGAGGAAGAATATTGCAGTCAGAGCAGCTAACTTGTAGCAACGATTCAACGCAGCGTCCCAAGGTCCAAATTCCCACGAATATTTATCTCCAGCACACGCCAAACTGCGGTATTGACGAAAGCATGGTGCGGTACGTACTCTTTCCCACATCTTGTTAAACTCTCAATCCGTCCCCACTCGGACAAGGGCTTGACGTAATGACATGAGACGTCTCATCTGCAACCGTCTCGCTTTTTCAAATCGATTCGTTAGAGGTTTCCATGAAAAATAAAGTGCTCTGGTCGCTATGTGCCGCGACTGTCTCCTGTGCCACTCTCTGGGCCGCAAACTGGCCCACGATCGCAGGCAATCCGCAACGCGACGGGTGGGCTCAGGGCGAACTGCGCCTCACCGCCGAAAACGCCAAAAAAATCCAACTCCTCTACAAGCACACCTTCAAAAACAAAGCAGTCGGCCTCAACGCGATCACCGCGCCCCTCGATCTCGCACAGATCATCGGCTACACCGGCTTCCACGAATTCCTCTACACCGGCACCAGCTCCGGCGACATCGTCATCACCGACGCCGACCTGAACTACGAGTTCAAGACGACCCACCTGGAATCAAAGGAAACCGTCCCCACGTCAGCCTCCGCACTCTGCTCCGGCGGCTTCTCCACTCCGCTCGTCATGCCTGGCGGCAGCGCTCCAGGACGCTTCGGCGGCAACCGCAGCCAAATCGCCCTCCTCTGGGCGCTGAACTCCGACGGCTATCTCCACGCGCTCCGCCAGCAGGATGGCGACAACACCACCATCCCCGCGCAGAAGTTCGTCCCCGCCGGCAGCAAAACCACCGGCCTCAACATCAGCAGCGCCAACACCATGTACGCGTCTACGGTGGATAGCTGCAACAACACCCCGAACGGTCTCTACGCCGTCGAATTCACCTACCCCACCATGTATCAGATCCCGGGCAAGGGCTACGCAACCCCCGCCAAGTGGGCCACTCCCGTCTCCTTCCTCACCAACGGAACAGGCTTCGCTGGAGCCGGCGGAGTTGCCGCCAACACCA
>JAYVZU010000032.1:0-7987 GCA_043783075.1 Rhodanobacteraceae bacterium | reverse complement strand
TCTGGATTCGCGGCAATGATGTACGGCACAAGTTCTCGATACTCGATGGACCGTCGGCCGAAGACCGTCACCTGCCAATCGTTTAAGTGCAGGGAGTAGGGAGTAGAAGGCTTGCTACTCCCTCGTTCCTAGCCAGCGATCGAATATGGTTTGCAGGTCTTCTGTGTTGCCTCGCGAGAGGATCATCTTGCGGAAGCGGTCACCATTTTCGCGAGTCATGCCACCGTGGTCTTCGAACCATTGGAAGCCGGTTTGGTTGAGCATTTCGCTCCACAGGTAGGCGTAGTATCCGGCGCTATAGCCTCCGCCCCAGACGTGGGCGAAGTAGGTGGATCGGTAGCGTGGCGGGATGGCCTCCAGAGCGATTCCCTTATTAAAGAGTGCAGCCGGTTCAAACGTGGCCGGGTCCTTTAGGGGCGTTCCTGCGGACAGGGTGTGCCATTGCATATCGAGCTGCGCGGCTGCGACCAGTTCGGCGAGATCGTAGCCCTCGTTGAACTTTGCGGCGTTCTTCAACTTCGTGGCTAGCTCGTCGGGCATCGGCTCGCCGGTCTCCCAGTGCTTTGCGTAGTTGGCGAATACGGTGGGCTCGGTTGCCCAGTGCTCATTGAATTGCGACGGAAATTCCACGAAATCGCGGGGGACACTGGTGCCGGCAAGCGATGGGTATTGCGCTTCTGAAAACATGCCGTGCAGCGCATGGCCGAACTCATGGAAGAGCGTCTCCACTTCCGAGAATGAGATCAGCGCGGGCTGGCCTTCGGCCGGCTTGGTGTAGTTGCAAACATTGACGATGACAGGCTCCTTACCCAGCAGCTTCGACTGCCGTACGAAGCTCGACATCCACGCGCCGCCACGCTTGTTGTCGCGCTTCCAGAAGTCGGTGTAGAAGAGCGCGAGATGGGAGCCATCCGGGTTGAAGATCTCGAAGACACTGACGTCCGGCGCGTAGACCGGGAGGTCATGGCGCTGCTCGAACGTGATGCCGTAGAGCTGTGTGGCTGCGAAGAACACGCCGTTGCGGAGCGCGCTGTTCAACTCGAAGTAGGGCCGAAGCTCCGACTCGTCGAGATCGTATTTTGATTTTCGGACCTGCTCGGCGTAAAACTCCCAATCCCATGGCTTGACCTGAAATCCACCACCTTGCGTGTCGATAAGATCCTGAATGTCTCGTTGTTCTGGCGCGGCATTTGCGATCGCTTTTGTCACGAGTTCATCCATGAAATGGATCGCAGCATCGGGTGTCTTCGCCATCTGGTTGTCTAGCTTCCAGGCGGCATAGCTGTCAAATCCGAGCAGCTTCGCCTTCTCGGCGCGGAGCTGCGCGAGCCTGGTAATGGTGGCGCGTGTGTCGTTCTCATCGCCCTTTTCGGTTCGGGTCAGCGAGTGCTCGAAGATGGCTTGCCGCGTGGCTCGGACGGTAAGTTGCGTTAGCGTAGGCTGCTGCGTTGTGTTCAGCAGAGGGATGACGAATCCGTGGACATCGCGCGCCTTGGCGAGCTCTGCCGCGGCGGCGAGTTGCTCCTCGCTGAAGCCTTCAAGGGCAGACTTGTTAGCCGCGACATATGCCCCGGCATTGTTGGCTGCGAGCAGCTTGCGATTGAAGCTGTTGGAGAGGGTTGACTCCTCTGCATTGAGCGCCGTCAGTGTCGCCTTGTCTTCCGCGGTGAGATTCGCGCCAGCGTGGACGAAGCGCTTGTAATAGGTGTCCAGAAGACGGTCGGATTCGGCGTCGAGCTGCAGGGATTCGCGCTGTGCATGGACTGCCGCGATTCGCTCGAAGAGTTTGTCGTCCAGAAAGATCCCATCGTCGTGTGCTGAGAACTTTGGAGCCATCTCCTGCTGAATTCGCTCCGCCGTCGGATTCGTATAGGCGCCGGTGATTGCGCTGAACGCGGCGTGGACCCGGCTAAGCAGTTCGCCCGATTTCTCCAGAGCGACCAGCGTATTCTCAAAGGTCGGGGAGTCGGGATTATCGACGATTGCGCGGACCTCTGCGGCTTGTTCGGACATGCCGGCGAAGAACGCGGGCTCGTAGTCAGCGTCGGTGATGCGATCGAAGGGTGGGGCCTGAAATGGCAGCGAACTGGGGTTGAAAAACGGGTTGCCTGGACCGAACTCCACTGCCTTGACTGCTTCCTCTGCTAATGCCAAATCCGCCATCTGCACGACTCCCTTGTTCCACCTCTGATTTTACGCTGCAAAGTATTTTCGCTTTTCTACTAAGACTTTAGTTGACAAAACCAATCTCGAACGTCTATCTATCTACTAACGTCGTAGTACCACGGAGACTGAATGCAGGAGAAACCACTTACACCGCTCGAGCTAGCCATCATGAACATCCTGTGGGATCGCGGTCCGTCGACGGTCTCCGAGGTGCAGCCGGAGTTGGCCGGCGACCCGGCGTACACCACGGTGATGACGATGTTGAATGTACTGCTCCGCAAGAAGAAAGTGAAACGTGTGCAGGATGGACGCGCCTTCCGCTATCGGCCCATTGTGACGCGGCAAAGGGCAACTGGGTCGGCAGTCGAGGATCTTGTTGCTCGGATGTTTGGAGGGTCGGCCGAGGCGCTGGTGATGACGCTCGTCGAAACGAAGAACATTGATTCTCGCGACCTGGAACGCCTGAGCAGGATTGTCGCGGAGGCCGAGCGACGCAAATCTGGAAACGGCAAGATAGCGAAGCAGGAGGCGGCACGATGATCGAGCAAAGAGTCTTTGAGTATCTGGTGAATAGTCTGTGGCAACTGCCTCTACTGGTTCTGGCGACGTGGCTCGTAGCGCGCATTACGCGTCCCGGCCTGGTGGCGCAGCACACGCTTTGGCTCGCAGCGCTTCTACTTGGAGTACTACTTCCGCTGCGCGGAGTCGACTGGAAGCCGGTGACGACACCAGCGCGGACCGCCGCGATGGAGAGTTCGCTCGTTGCTTCCGAGGCGGTCTCCCTCGACCAATTCCCTGCCGCTCCGGCGAAGCAGTCGGACCTGTTGCTTACACTCGCGACGCTTCGGGTTCATTCAGTGATTTTGGAGTCGCGCACGATTCAGTGGCTGATCGACCTGTATGCGGTCTCTGTGGCGTTTAGCCTTGCTCGCCATGATCCATGGATGGATTGCTGCCCGAGATTTGGCTGCTTCGGCAGCGCAACACCCGCTCAGCACACTTGAATCCACCTTGTTGCGAGCCTGCGCTGAGCGGCTTGAGCTTGCCCCCGAGTGCATTCCTGAGATCCGTTATATGGATGATCCTGCGGCCAGCCCCATGGTTATTGGCATGCGCTGCCCTGTGCTGCTATTGCCGGAGAGCCTGCGCCACACCGATGATGCGGGCTTCGATGACAACGCTCTGACGGCGGTGCTTTTACACGAGTTGGCACACGTTCGGCGACGCGACTTTCTGGCCAACTTGTTGGCGCGAGTTGTGGCATTGCCGATCGCGTACCACCCTGCGACGCAAGCGTTACACACCCGGATTCGCCAGACACGCGAGATGATTTGCGACGCGACGGCTGCCGGTGCGCTGGCTTCGAAGTCCAGCTATGCCCGGTCTCTACTTGCGCTGGCCGACGGTCTGGTTAGCCCAACTCAACCCGTCGAGGCTGTAGGTCTCTTCGACCACACCCGCAATTCTTTGGAGGAACGCATTATGAAGCTCACCGAACAGCAGCATCCGCTTAGTCTGACCGCCCAAGTGGCCCGTATTGCTGCGGGAACCGCGATCCTGATTGCCGGGACCGGTGCCGCCGCGACATTGCACGTCAAAGCCACGACTCCGATCGTCTACGCGATGCAGACTCCGCAAGCTACGCCTCCGTCGGCCCCCGTTGCTGCCCCGGAACCACCTGCGGTTGTGTCTGCACCGGTCCCGCCACCAGCACCGCGACCCGCTCCGGCACCGAAGCCAGAGCCTCGTGTGGAGGTGCATGTTGATGTGCAAGAACCGCACTCATCCACCTTGCAACAGCGCAAGGAGCTTGAGGAGCATATGCAGGTCACAAGCGACCAGATTCGCACAATGACCCAGCAACTGAAGATCCATGTGCCGATTACGATTCCGCCGATTGATATGAAGAAATTTCTGGGGCCAGAGTTCGACAAGCAGATGGCGGAGTTCAAGTTCAAGATGAACTCGCCTGAGTTTCGGAAGCAGATTGACGACTTCAAGTTTTAGATGAACTCCCCCGAGTTCCGCAAGCAGATGGACGAGATGCGCGAGAAGATGAACAGTGCAGAGTTCATGGCACAGATTGCGGAAGCTACGTGGAATGCAACACACGCAGCAATCGATAGCCCTGAGTTCAAGCGGCAGATGGAAGAGGTCGATCGGCAGGTGAACAGCCCGGAGTTTCGGGCTCAGATTGAACAGAGCAAAAAGCTCGCCATGGAGGCTCGTGACGACGCTGTTCAGCGCTCCGCTGAAAGGCGTAAGGAGCTTGAAGATGCTCGTGCGGCGATCGTAGAGGCACGAAAGCAGGTAAAGGACGAGGCAGTTCAGCGTCGGCTGGAAGAGGCGCAACGACACCTGGTACAGGCTTCCAAGACGTTCTAATCAGAGCACTTACCGCCGCGGCGCCATTGCTTTCGTGGTACCGCGGCGTTGTATTCGCCTTGACGCCCGCCCGTTCGCCATCTAACCTTTAGGGAATGGCATTTACCGCACATTGCCGCACCCTCTGTTGTTGCAAAGGCTCGCCACTGGCGCTGCCCCTTTGCCCGACCTGCTGACCCTGAACCAGTCCGCCGCGCAAAGCCCCGCAGCCCACGATCAACGTGGGCTTTTCTGTTGTATCGGACTGCACAACTACTAGTAGCTGAACACCCTAAGGAAATTCATGTCAGATGCCGTTCTCGCCCCAATTCCGGCAGCCGCTGCCGCCCCCAAAGAAGTGAAGGAAACGAAGGCCCAAAAGTCCGAGCGGCTGAAGCTTGCGAAGAATCCCTGGGAGTCCTGGGACGAAGTTCGTGGATTCGCAAAAGAAGGTCGCGATTCCGTTGCGTCCGAGTGGTCAGGGCTGTACTTCAAGTGGTGGGGCGTCTACACACAGGGCGATGGCCTGGGCGTAACCGGCGGCGTTGGCGGCGAGGGTAAGGCCAGCGAGTTCTTCATGATGCGTATCGGCCTGCCAAACGGCCTATTGACCTCACACCAGACCCGCGTCATCGGCGAGATAACTAAGAAGCATGCGCGTAATCTGGCCGACATAACGACGCGCCAGAATATCCAGCTGCATTGGTTGACGATCTCCGACCTGGTTGAAGTGACCGACCTGCTGACGGAAATCGGCCTCTCGCCGAAGGGTGCTTGCGGCGACGTTGTCCGCAACGTAACTGGTTGCCCGATTGCGGGTCTTGACCATCACGAATTGATTGATGCCAGCCCGCTGGCTGTTGAGGTTGCACACTACCTTACTGCGAACCCGGAGTTCTACAACCTTCCGCGCAAATTCAAAATTTCTATCACTGGCTGCCCGCTGTGGTGCTCCTACCCAGAGATTAATGACCTTGCGTTGACTGCGATCCAGCGCACCGTCAACGGCGTCGACGAGATTGGCTACACACTGAGGGTCGGTGGCGGGCTTTCCAGCGAGCCACACATTGCAGAGCGCATTCCCGCCTTTATCCCGCAAGACAAGGCGATGGACGTCATCACCGCCGTCGTTCGCGTCTTCAAGGAGCAGCTTGGCCTGCGCGAGAGCCGCACCCATGCTCGCATCAAGTACCTCTTCATGAAGCACAACTGGACGCCGGATTCGATGCTGGCCGCGATTGAGGAGAAGCTTGGCTACAAGCTGGATCCGTCGCCGCTGAGCGAAGATATCGTTCCAGATGACGTCTATCGCGACCACGTTGGCATTACACCGCAGAAGCAGGCAGGTCTTTCGACCGTCGGAGCTTCCGTGATGGGTGGACGCATCTCGGGCGAGACGCTGGTTGCACTTGCCGACCTGGCGGAGAAGTATGGCGACGGCAACCTTCGCGCCACCATCATGCAGAACATCGTGATTGCAAATGTGAAGAACGAGTACGTCCGCGCGCTGATCGCCGATCTGCATGCGCTCGACCTTCGCGTCGAGGTGACTCCCTTCTGGCGTGGCGCAATCGCCTGCACCGGGACGGAGTTCTGCAAACTCGCTATCGCTGAGACCAAGGCCTTTTCCAAGTGGCTGACGAGCGAGATGGAAGAGCGGTTGCCAGGCTTCGACCAGCAGATCAAGCTGCACGTGACGGGCTGCACCAACTCCTGCGGCCAGAGCTGGATTGCCGACATCGGCCTCGAAGGCAAAAAGATCAAGAAGGACGGCAAGATCGTCGACGCCTTCTACTTCTGTGTCGGCGGTGCGGTGGGCAAGTTTGCGGGCATAGCACGGCAGATTGGCTATCGTGCAGCAGCTGAGGATTGCCCGGAGGCAATCGAGCGGTTGCTGCGTGGCTATCTCGCAGTGCGCGGGCCAGGCGAGGATCTGCGAGCATACTTTGCGCGCACCACCAATGATGAGCTTCGCGCTCAGTTGAACGGGGTTGCGGTGCTGCCGGTGGAGCGAGATGCTCCGCCCGCTGGCGGGCGCGGCGCGGCTGACGCATAGCCTCTGACTTCCTCCCCGGAACCAACGAACCCGCCTCAACCGAGGCGGGTTCACTCCTTAAATTTTGCTTTATGCGACAGGTCCCTGATAGGGCAGGGAGAGCTGAAATACGGTCCAGCTCTTGCCTGGCTGTTGGCTGCTACGAACACGTAGCCGTCCCTGGTGCCGCTTTACGATCTCGGCGCTCACCCATAGACCGAGTCCCGTTCCTCCGACGCCTTTGGTCGTAAAGAATGCGGTGTAGAGGCGGGCCATTGTCTCGCGGCTGATTCCCGATCCGGTATCGGCAAATGTAAGCGTGACGCCGCGCTGCTGGGTCTTCCAGTCGGTAGATTCGCGGCTGCGCACCAGCAACCTGCCCGGATTCCCCTGCAACGCATCCATGGCGTTGCGATGCAGGTTACTCAGTACCTGTCGAATCTCGCTTTCGAGGCAGACAATCGACCCAGCCATGCGCTCACGGAGTTCGACTGTAATATTAAGGTGTGCAGCTCGCGCTTTATAGACCTCCAGCACGGAATTAAGCAGATCGTGGCAGTGAACCGCTTGCGGCTTGCTCGACTGCTTGTAAAAGCGCAACGACTGCGACGTAATCTGCGCGACACGTTGCAATTCGTTGTCAGCCATAGCCAGATACTGGCTGCGGTTGGCATCGTCGTCGGACTGCCGGGCGAGATACAGCAGGTTCATTACAGATTCCAGTGGGTTATTGATCTCGTGGGCAATCGAAGCCGCAAGACGACCCACGGCTGCCAGCTTTTCACTCTCCCGCAAAGCCGCTTCGAACTCTACGCGGGACGTGACGTCCACCTGGATGCCAACGAAGTGGGTGAGTTCGCCATCGCGGTTGAAGATCGGCGAGAGGGATAGCTCGTTCCAGAAGCTGGAGCCATCTTTGCGGTAGTTCTTTACAATTGCGCTCACCTCGCGGCGTGCTTCGATAGCTTCGCGGACAAGGGTAAGGCCCGGTTGGTCGTGGTCATCATTTTGAAGGAAGCGGCAGTTCCTTCCGATAACCTCTTCCAGGCTGTATCCCGTCATAGCCTCGAATGCCGGGTTCACATAGACCAAAGGCATATCGGAAAATTGTGCGTTCGACACGGAGATGCCAGTGGTCACCGATCGAAATATTCGGCGGTTCAGCTGCAACTCCTCCATCGCCGACTTGTACTTGCGCGCAAAAGCCCGGTGCGCATAGAGGCTGATTCCAAGTTGAGTCGCAATTTGCGCTGGCTCCTGCGGCAAAACCAACAGGCCATCAAATTCTGGCCGACTACCTTCTGCGGCGGGGCCAAATCCCATTCGATGTACTACCGCAACCACTCCTAGGTTCACGGCGGCGGAGTGATCTTCTGGAGCTGCAAGCAGATTGCGGATACGTCGGGCAACTGGCTCGTCCGC
>JAYVZU010000031.1:0-2664 GCA_043783075.1 Rhodanobacteraceae bacterium | reverse complement strand
GATCGCGGGCATCGTATTCATGGACCGTCTGCCTGACCCCTTCGCCCTCACCGTGCTCTCTCATGAGTTCGGCAGCATCGGTTTCGCCTCGTTCTTGTACCAAGTTGAAAGTGAACCGCTGCTTAGGGTCGAGTTCGCCGGCCAAATAGGAGTTGAGAACTTTTCCGTCCTCCGACAAATTGCAGAGCATTATGACCTCTCCCCGCGAACTACAGAGAAGCCTTAATTCTTCGGCGATCAGATCGTTCGCATTCGCAATGACAGGGTAGAAGTTTGACCGTCGGCTCCGAACTGCATCACGAAAGAACAGGACACTCTCACGCAAAAAGCTCGCCGTCGCAACTTCGATCCCAGAGAAATCAAGAAATAAAGTTTCCGGCGATTGGGGTTCACGCCCTGTCTGCTCGACCAACTTCGCCAAGAGCTTTCTACCGCTTTCAGCTCCTGCCAACACGTCAATCCCTGCTATAGCCCTAAACGAAATACGCATTATTCATAATCCTCACCTGACTCATGTGACGATAATGCCATAAGGGTAGGCGCTAGTCAACTGAGCTTTTCCACAAATTGAAGGGGAGGCGTTACCTCCCTGTCTCCGGCCCTTTGGTCCTACGCCACCCACCTCAGCAGGGAGGTCCACCCTCCCCGCAACGCCCCACCGCTAAGAACAAAACGCTAGTTGGCTCTGCCCCCCGCGCGGCGCAAGGGGTGTCCCGCATAATTTTTCCTTCGTAAAAATCACTCGATTCTCTCGCCCTACGGGTGGGAGATACCCCTCCCCATTGCGCCTTGCTACCCCCGCTCTTCGCCAGGATGGCGTTCGGCATGTATGTACCTGCCACTTGCCCATTCACAGGCAAAGGCAACAGCCCAACAGGAGGAAGCACCCATGAACACCGCCATCGTCACCACCACACCCACCGTCACCCCGTTTATCCAGAACCTTAAACAGCAGCAGACACAGAAGCCACAAACCTCGAAAGAGGCCATCGCAGCCAATGTCAAAGCCCTTATCGAACAGTTGGAAGAGGGACACAGCGAAGGTCTAACCGCCTACCTCATGGCTATGGGCAGGTTCCACGATTACAGCTTCGGGAACATCTTGGAGATTGCACGGCAGAAGCCGAGCGCAACCCGCGTTGCCGGAATGTATGCGTGGAACCAGCTTGGCCGCAGGGTCAACAAAGGAGAGAAGGGCATCCGCATCTTGGCACCTATGACAGGCATTCGTCGCAAGAAGGACGGCGACGCCAAGGATGTCACCACGCAGAATCAGTCTGTCTTAGTCGGCTTCCGTTCCGTGTACGTCTTCGACGTTTCGCAGACAGAAGGTTTGGAGCTTCCAGAGCTTTCCAGCCGAGTAAGTGGTGATGTAGGAGAGCGCATGGAGCGGCTGCTCGACTTCATCGCATCCCAAGACATCTTGCTTGAGTACAAAGAGAGCATCGCCCCGGCGTTGGGTATCAGCTACGGAGGCAAGATCGTTTTGCTTCCCGGCCAGTCTCCGGCGGAGTCCTTCAGTACCCTCGTTCACGAGGTCGCACACGAGATGTTGCACAAGAGCACGAGGCGCACCGCTACCACCAAGGTAGTACGTGAAACGGAAGCCGAAGCAATCGCTTTTGTTGTCGGGAAAACTATCGGCCTCGACACAGGCCGGGTATCGGCTGATTACATTCACCTATACCACGGCAACGCGGCACTGCTCACCGAGAGCCTTGAGGTTATCCAGAAAACCTCAGCCGTCATTCTCTCCGCATTGGAGAACCCGGTAGCGGAAGAGTCCCCAACAGAGCCGGAAGCGGGAGGCCAGCCCCAAGACAACTAAGCCCCTTCTCTATGGGCGGGCGGCATGATGCCGTTCGCTCCCACGCCCCCGAACGCCCAACCGCAAAAGGAGAATCACCATGAACCCCAACACCGCAACCGAGTACCGCAATCTTCCCCTTAACGTCCTCACTGAATCCACCACCAACCCGCGCCGCATCTTCGAGGATATCGCGCTCAAGGAACTCGCCGAGTCAATCCGAGTCCAGGGCGTCCTTTCTCCCTTGCTCGTTCGGCCTACCACCGGGCAGAGCTTCGAGATCGTCGCCGGAGCCAGACGCTACCGCGCCGCACAGATTGCCGAGGCAGCAACCGTTCCCGTTCGCATCGTCAATCTCACCGATGCCGAAGCCTTAGAAGCGGCCTTGGTCGAAAATCTGATTAGGGCTGACGTGCATCCGCTGGAAGAGGCCAACGGCTTCTTTGCGCTTCTCGCCTTGGAGGAGACGAAGTATACCATCGAGCAAATTGCAGCGAGAACGGGAAAATCGGCCGTCTTCGTGTGCGCTCGATTGAGGCTGACTGAGCTTACACCTGTAATCGTCGAGGCATTCTACCGCGAGGAGATCGGCGTTGGACACGCGCTGCTACTGGCGAAGTTGCAGCCAGCCCAGCAAGAACAGGCACTCCCCAACTGCTTCCGTGAGGATTGGGGTGGGGGCAGCGGCAAAGCCAAGCGCATCCTGCTTCCCGTGCGCCATCTCCAGCAATGGATAGAGCATAACGTCCTTTTGCTCTTGAAACAGGCACCGTTCAACAAGCGCGATGCCCAACTCGTTCCCACCGCTGGAAGCTGCGTCGATTGCCCAAAGCGCACCGGAAACAACAAGCT
Source organism: Rhodanobacteraceae bacterium (assembly GCA_043783075.1). Classification (GTDB taxonomy): domain Bacteria; phylum Acidobacteriota; class Terriglobia; order Terriglobales; family Acidobacteriaceae; genus Edaphobacter. The sequence continues at coordinate 5 of JAYVZU010000031.1, read as the reverse complement.
GCTAT
>JAYVZU010000030.1:0-2668 GCA_043783075.1 Rhodanobacteraceae bacterium | reverse complement strand
GCAACCTCAAGATCCGCCCAAATCAGCTCAACAGTTACACCTCCAGCGAGGAATCGAAGTGGTCAACAAATCAACCGCCTACGCAGAGGCCCCTTAGGAAGTTTGCCTGAAGATATCTGGAGTCTGTCTGCCATAGAAACTGGATTGTAGTCGCTTTCAGCGTAGATCCAGCTGTAGGGTTTCCGTAGTTGGTCACCGAATGAGCGATTGGAATGCCGATGCTTCTAGACGCGGAAGTACTTAGCGAGTTCCCGCCACAGTTTGTCGGAGTACAGATCTGAACGCTATCCGGATCCACGACAGGAATGGGAGGATCATAGTTCACGGTAGTTACAGAAATTGACCCATCGGAATGCGTCGTGTCGGTTTCACATGTCAAAATGGGCTCAGGGCCTGCGGTGCGCCAGAAGACTTGACCTGATACGTTGCTCGGAATAGTTACTGCTTTCTGTAAAACGATTCCACTGTTAGCGGACCCCTGATACTGAACCGTAGTACCTGTTGTGATTGCAGAAGAACTAATCCGCCATGTTTCATTTCCATCAGGGTCAATCATCGCAGAGGTCCAGCCTTGAGGAAGGCTGCTGCAACCTGTCAGATTTCCACCGAAACAATAGGTCCACGTTCTAACAGGAGTTCCGTCCACTGCGTCAAGTTTTCGCTCCTGAAGAACTCTCTTCATGTATCGCCCGCCAGCATAAACTGGAGAGCCAGCAGTTGCCCATATGTAGGAGGTAATTCCACCAGAGGGTAGCTTTATCTGACTAAGTTCTCCCCAAGAGTTGTAGGTAAACACTTAGGAAGTTTCATTCGGAAGCACAATCGAAGACAACAAGACAATGGATATTGGTCCAGTATTTGTGATATTACAGCTAGGAGCTTGTTGAAATACCAAATGCAGGTCAGACTGGACCCTAAAACAGGGGATGCTAAAGCTTCGCCGATCGGAAACCAATCGCTCCTCGGGCATTCTCGCGCGACTGCAGTTTGGTCCAAACCGGCGCGACGGTCTTTTTCAACAAGTTCCTAGAGCTGATGCAACTAGGGCTGGTGGGAAATGCACTCGACACTAGCACAGCTGCATAGCAAAATGTATACGGTGCAGTCGATGCGGAGGTCGATTCCGAAGTGGATGGATACTGATAGGTATAACAGCCCGCAACAGGTGCGGTCAGAGCGTTTCCTCCCGGCGGAGCCGGGATATGCCTACCGATAGAGTCGATCCAGTGGCTGACCTGTTGGTAAGTATAATTCTGGGTTGACGCGCTTACCATCACAGGGTTTATTGCGTTTCCGAATGGATCCCGTAATGCGTCAAAAAAGCCATCATCGTTGACGTCGCCAGCGGCGGTGTGTGCGACACCTCTTGAGTCAAAAATATTAACAAATTCACCAGTAACGGTTCCGGGGGCCGCGATTCCACTCCCATCCATGCTTCGAGCTTGACCTGACCCGGTAGGCCGATACATGAGGTGTTGTGCACCGCTAGAATCTTGGACGTAGCCGACATAGTAGTCATTGGGTTTGTTATAAAAGTCCGTGTACGCGAAATCGTAGGTTCCCGTGGAAAGTGCTTCGCCACGGACTAATTCGATGCCTTTTCCAAGGAAGTTCCAGCTCGGAAAGTTTTGGGTAGAATTCTGCTGATCTACCTCGCTAGGCTCTGTAATCATCCAGCTAGGCTGACGTATACTGCATTTGTCCTCGGTCACAAACCAGGTCGATGCGTTATACCGCGCAAGAAGCGTGAAGTCCGGCAAGGTTCCGCGTTGCTTGTAGCTAATGATTGGAATGTGAAGAATGAGGTTGCCGGAGTCAAGATCCACTGAATCGATGGCATCATGGACAAAATCATGGTCGGTTACGAGCCCGTTGTAAGGGATACCCGATTGCGCAAAAGCGGCATTGAAGGAAAGCATGGTCGTCACGAACAAGATGCACCCAACTGACTGAATATTGGGAATGAGGCGCAGGTTCGTGAAGCGTGACAACGCTAGGCGAAGAAAGAGGACGTTCATGGATTAGTCTCCAAAGGCATTAGCAATGCTTAGGCATAGTCGAACAACTGATGGATTCGCGAAGTTTCTGGTACTACTCTGGCAGGTAACTAAACGTTTTGACTCAGTCACGTCCGCGATGATGCCGGGCGTTGCCCATCCTTTGGAGCAGCTTAGAGGGAATCTTGAGATTATTTGTTTTTGTGAATGTCGCACGGAGTTAGAGGTTTCCGCAAGCGAAAAGTTGGGAGGCGCCCGTCGGATGTAGTTGGTCGGCGTTTTCAGTGTGGTATCGAGCATAGTCCCGGAGCGAACTACTCGGCGCACGGCACATCCCGACCGAGTCCTTGATGCACCCGTCAGATGCAACCCGTCCCGATTCGGGGAAAATACGCGATGTTCTCTGGGCATAATCTAGCGGTCCAGCAGTTTGGCGATAACGCAAGGGTTCGCAAATCGTCCAGTAGCCCCGACCAACAATTTCAATAACTTACAGACATAATCCGGGAACAGACTGAGAATGCAAGGGACGGAAGGGAACAGTAACGTTCCTTTACGCTGCTACCTCGCTATTAGAGCATTTACCTATCAGGTAAATAGCTTGATTCTTTGCAGGAATTTTTTCTGGGCTGATTGTTGAAGCATGGCTCGTGCTTATAGCGATGATTTGC
>JAYVZU010000029.1:0-8059 GCA_043783075.1 Rhodanobacteraceae bacterium | reverse complement strand
CATTCCTAACCAGATTGGGCGAAGCGGGTTGCGACGCTTGGACGCTGGCGCGCGTCGCTGGTCATTCTTCGATTGCCATGTCCGCGCGGTATGTCCATTCAAGCCACGACGCTGTTATGAACGTGTTCGCACGTTTGGACGCGGCTAAAGCCCTGCCATCTGAGGGGGTCTTGCAGTAACGGCTACAGACCGTGCTTGCTCATTTGCTCAACGTGGTGCCGTTCATGAGCATCGTGGACGGTATCGAAATCCTGATGCAGACATTCCAATTCGCTGCGAATAGCGGAAAGCGCCGAAACCGCATAACCCAAAAGAACAGCGATCATCATCAGAAAAAAACCGCTAAAGTCATTCAAGCCGTGCAGAAAACTTGCCATTTGGCAATCCTGTCAAGCCTCGTTTTTAGCGGGAAACTCACTCGAAAAACAGCCACCCGCTACACAATCCGCTACATGCCTTACAAAATGATGAGCCGATATTAGCTAAGTGATTGATTCAATGGTCGGGGCTGATGGACGATTTTCGAACTCTCGTCGCTTAGCTTGGCGACAGCGGCTATCGGGAAATGCCCAAATGGTTTCTACCGTTGCCCTCGCAACTTCGGATTTGGCTCTCGAATGTGCGGAACGGAATCCGTGTCCGTTTGGCGACATATGGTTGTGTTGAGAAATATTCTCTTGACACGGGGGGTATCCACATATAGCGTTCAACCACTGTCGCAACATCGGGCCCAACCCTTTGAGGACAAAATGCCTATTCCTAGCTACCGAGCTTTCTCGCTAGTCATCCTTGCTTGCCTATCGACTCCGATGGCAGCTTTGTCGCAGGTCTCGTCAAACATCCCTTCGGTTCTTAGTCAGACCATGCAGAGGCTCGGGGGCAGTCCTCCCGAAGATTCCGTCATTAGTGCGTCTGTCACTATCACAGCCGGTTCGACTCAAGAGTCGGGCAATCTTCGGATTGCGATGAAGAGCACGACCCATACTTCGGAGACCTACGACACTCCCACCACGGCGCACCATGTAGTGTTTGCCGCCGGGGTTGCTAGTGAATCGAAGGGCCCTTCCAAGTTGAAAGAGCTTCCCTTTGGCCGAACTCTTACGGCTCAGTCCGCATTGTCGCCACTGACGTTTCTAGCGTCGAAGATAGCCGACAAGTCTCTTCATGTTGAGGACCTGGGCTTGCAGAGCCTTGATGGTCTACCGACTCGACAACTCCAAATCAGCAGTTCCTGGGCCAATGACAAAGCATTATCGCCATATCAGGAATTCACGGTCTACGAAATTTGGCTTGATCCGGTGACTTCACTTCCCCGTGCTGTGTCCTATCGGCAGCGCGAAGGAATTGGAGCGATCCCGTGGGTCGCGATTCGGGTTGAGTACGAGGACTACCGCGCAGTCGGCGGATTGCTCTACCCCTATCACATCACCAAGTATGTCAATGGGACGATGTGGGCGGACATCAATGTCACGTCTGTCGCAATTAACAAGGGCCTAGCTATCTCAGAATTCGCAACTAAATAGGGAGCGCCGTATGAAGAGATTCTCCTGCGTTGGCTTTAGTGTGCTTATTTTAAGTTCTTGCCTATGGGGGCAAGCGTTTCCGACCTACGGATCCCTCGAATCCGACGGCATCACGACATTGAACCGCTACAACCTTGGGTATACCTTCCGAATCGGGTTGCCCACTGTTCCTTCTCGTGGAATCGCCTTTGCGCCTGGGCTGACGTACAAATCGTTCGTCTGGGAGCTAAATGGCTCGGTATGGTCGCCCGTGGTCGACAACTTTGGCAACCCGACGTGGGGTTGGAACCAGACCGTATCGCAAGCCGAGCAGCCGACTTTTTCGACCCAGCGATGGCGCTGTGTCGCGAATGACGGGAGTAATGAGTGGACTTATACCTATTCGGGTTTCGCAACTAGTAAGGCTTACTTTCCTATTTCGATTAATTTGGCGGAAGACCCTGATACCTACCCTGAGTGCAGTGACTCCTACCCGGTGCGGACATCGTATGGTTTCGATAACTCCGGCAAGCCGAACGGTTACTTGCTCAGCATTCAAGGAACGGGTGGCCCGAACGCAACGCCTCCCCCTGGTGCGACCTATCCGCCAAACTACAACAATGTGCAACCGTATGTGTTCGCTCCGTCAGGATCACAGGTGGACAATGCCGCCGGTCTGCACGACACCAATGGAAATAGCATCGCAACAAGCGGCGGAACGTGGGCGGACAGTATCGGACGGACTGCACTGAGCATAGCGAACAACACGTCAACCCACCAAACAACCTATTCCTATTACGACAGTTCGCACACGCTGCAAACTGCAACGATGGCCCTCACCTCCATGAGCGTATATAGCTCGTTCGCGTGTTCCGGGAAGACCGAATACTCCGCGAGCGGAGTATATTTTCCGACTTCACTAACACTTGCCGATGGAAGCGTTTACACCTTTAGCTATGAGTACAGCACTATTTCCGGTCACACCAGCGCGATTACGGGCCGCATCTCGCAGATCACACTACCGACTGGCGGGTACATTCAGTATGCCTATAGCGGTGGATATGATTGCACCTATGGCACTCCGATGCAGGTAACGAAGACGGTGAATGATTTGAGCACCTCTGCCACTTGGACCTATGTAAGGACCAACAGCGGAGGCTGGTCGACCAAAGAGACGACACCCCAAGGGAACGACATGATGTCCACTTTCAATGGTGACGGATTACCAACCGCTGAGAAGGTTTACCAAGCGTCGGTTGGCGGGACCGTGCTAACCGAGACGGATACCGCCTATGACAGCAACGGACCATCAACTGTGACCACCATCATCGGGTCGAAGTCGAAACGAGTTGCATTTAGCTTTGATTCCTATGGAAACCTCACCTCTCAAAACGAGTACGACTGGAATTCCACTTCCACCATCCTCCGTTCGACAAGCTACACCTACAACTTCGGGACGTCGGCCTACGTCAACGCAAATCTTGTAAACCTCGTGGCGAAAAAATCAGTCATGGTGGGTGGCACAACAGCTTCATACACAGAATATTTTTACGACGGCCGCAACTTCGATGGTACGACCGACACCTCCGCAATTGCGATGACGGGGGTGACGGGTGCGGCTGGACATGACGATACGAACTACAGCGCATCGAGCACGACTCCGAGGGGTAATCTTACGCGGTTGGTGCAGTACACGAGCGGCTCTAGTGGTCCGTTGACCACACTGTATGGATACGACTCTGTCGGAAACCTGGTGCAGACCAAGGATACAAAGGGGAATGTCACTACGCTCTCCTATGCCGATTCTTGGGATAGCGGTACGTCCGGATGCCCGATAGGTTCGGGGTCTGCGGGAGCACAAGCCTACCCGACCACAATTGTCCGAGGGTACGGGTCGGGGTCTGCTCTGACGTCCACTGCCACTTACAGTAAATGTATCGGCCAGGCAATTACAGCCACAGACGCGAACTCAAAGTCGACGACTTATGGTTATGCTGACCCGCTGTTGCGGCTTAAACAGATCACTTACGCGGACAACACTAGCGGTTCGCCAAGTCTAGCGTACGGGTACAATCACTATGTTTCTTCTACGTCGACAAAGGCCACCAACACAGTTCAATCGCGCCATTCGGGAACGGTCTCCCCGACGGCGACTACGACACTTGACGGACTTGGCAGAACGCTAAAGGTGGTCGCGGCTACTGGTGCCGAAGTTGACTATGGTTATGGTTTCGACACCACCAACCATTACGTATGGCAGAGCGTCAGCAATCCTTACACGAGCGGGTCACCGGTTTACACATACAGCTACACCGACCCGCTTGGACGTCCGGTGAAGACTGTGCTGGCAGACGGTAGCAGTACCGCCACAGCAAGCTATACGGACAACTGCGTGACGGCCACCGACCCTGCGGGTCTCAATCGGAAGACTTGCAATGATCCGCTGGGACGCATCGGGGCCGTCTATGAAGACCCCAACGGTGTTTCGGGTTCGACCGCGTTGAACTACCTGACCACCTACCTTTATGACGCTCTGGACGATGTGACGGGAATCTGTCAGGGAGCGGCCTTCTCCGGGACGACCTGTCCGAGCGGCTCTCTGGGCCGCAGCTTTGCTTATGACAGTCTTGGCCGTTTGACGTCTGAAACAACTCCTGAAGCCGGAACTACGAACTACTACTACACCAACTCTTCGAGCGCACTTTGCTCCGGCGACACGAGCCAACTTTGTCGGACGAGCGACAACATGGCGACTCCGGTCACCAAAACATACAGCTACGACGCACTCAACCGGTTGACCGGCAAGTCATACTCAGATGCCACCAGCGCTGTGACTTACAGCTACGACCAAAGCTCCTATAACGGCCTGACCATTGCCAATGGGAGCGGACGGCGCACGGGGATGAGCGACGGGGCTGGTGCGACAGCGTGGAGCTTCGATCCGGTCGGGCATGTTGCATCCGTCAAAAAGACCATCAACAGCGTTACGAAAGAAGCCGATTCCAGCTATTACTATGACGGGTCGCCCTACCAGTTGACGGACTATGCCGGAACTACTTACACCTACGGCTACAACGGCTATGCGCAACTCCAGTCCATTGCGGATGGAACGAACACGTACGCTTCGGGCGCGACGTATCATCCGTCGGGGGCTCTTGCTACGTTGACCCACCAGCTGACGAGCGGGAGTACCTCCTACACTCGCAGCTTTACGCCCAACACGCTGTTGCAACCCTCGGTCATTCAGGCCTACCCAACGTCCTCGCCGACTTCGCCAATCTTCAAGCTCACTTACGGATACGGTTCGGGCACGAACAACGGTTCGATTGCCTCGATCACCGACGGCGCATCCGGGCATTCGGGTCGCGACGAGAGCTTTAGCTACGACACGCTAAATCGTATCCATACTGCGACAGTCGGAAGCTCGACATGGGGAACGCAATACGGGTACGATCAGTTCGGGAACTTGACTAGTGGCACTCTCTTAAGCGGATATTCAGCGCCGACAAACTGGACGGCTAATACGACAACGCCAATGAAGAATCAAGTGTCGAGCAGCGGATATGATGCTGATGGACGGGCAAATACGGTGAATTCCTCCATCACATACGGGTACGATGCGGAGGGCCGCATCCTGTCGTCGAATAGCACGTCATACGTCTATGACGGCGACGGATACCGCGTGAAGAAGGTAGGTAGCTCGACGACGCTTTACTGGCCGGGACCGAGCGGCGCTCTGATTGACGAAAGCAACAGCGCTGGAACCAGCTTCGGGCGGCAAGTATGGTTTGGCGGGCTGCTGGTTTGGAATCAGGATACGAGCGGGAATGGACGGTTCCTGTTCCAGGATCATCTTGGATCGACACGGGTGACTGCAAACTCAAGCGGCAGTGTGCTCGACGACATCGACTACGCGCTGTTCGGAACGCAGCTTGCAAATCACGGGACTGCGAGCACGAACCACTACAACTTCACCGGGTATGAGACTGATGTCGACAGCTCGAACTATGCCACGTTTCGCAATATGGATTCGGTGCATGGAAGGTTCGACAGGCCCGACCCGTATTTGGGTAGTTACGACCTGGGAAATCCGCAGAGTTTGAATCGATATAGCTACGTCTTGAACAATCCGTTGAACTGGACCGATCCGATTGGGCTCAATCTCTACTACTGCGAAAGAACCGTAAACACTCAACACGGGGATGGTACTGTCTACGGCCCTTGGCAGTGTACGGATCTCGGTGGATCAAGTGGGTTCAGCGGGGGTGGGCCAGGTGGGGGTGGGGTCGGGGGTAATGCCAGCTCCCCCAAAAAGCCGCAAACTAAGCAGGCGTGTGTAGCGGCGGCTCAGGATCGGTTCAACTCTCAGGTCGGCAACATTAGGAGTTCATTTGCCAAGAATGCGCTCAGGGACGCAATCATCGGAGCAGTGGTGGGTGGCGCTGCTGGCTGTATAGCGGGTGCGGTCACCGCGTCAACGGTCTTTCTCCCGGCAGCATGGACAGGAATTCCAGAAGGAGGAGGATGCGCCGCCTTAGCACCTGTTGGTGCTTGGAATGGAGCATTCACGGGCGTTGTAGGGACGGGAGTCGGTGCGATTTGGGACGCGTATTCTGCTCGCAAGCAGATGAATAACCAAATTGCTAATGTTTGTTCGAAGTTGCCATAAGGAGGCACTCGTGTCTGATAGATCACCAAGTTCTAAGATTGGGCGACGAGTCCATGCTGTTGAAAGCGGGAAAACGCGGCTTTACCTTATAGGCCTAGGCATATATGGCGTTCTGCTCTTCATCGGACTCAACGCTGCACTTCTGCTCCTTCCACACTCCTATGTTCCCCCTCGAGAACGGATGATGCGCCTCCTTGTGTCGTTTGTCATTTGTGAAATCGCTGGTTTGTTTTGGAGTCGGGCAGCTTGGAAACGTCTCAAACGATTGAGCCGTTGACCAGACTTGTTACCCAAAATAGTTTGCCTAGGCCAATAATTACAACAAGTACAACTGGCGGGTGGCCAGGTCTGACCCGCTACCTTATTGGGTGCCGATGACTCGCATCTGAGACATGGGATGCGATTCCTCCACTAAGAAAGTTCGACATGGGGAACGCAGTACGGGTACGATCAGTTCGGGAACCTGACGAGCGGCAGCATGTTGAGCGGCTATTCTTCGGGTGATTACTGGAGCGCGACGCGGACGAACAACAAGCTGTCGACAAGCGGGCACGATGCCGATGGGAGAGCCACCACTGTGAACGAGTCCATCGGCTACAGCTACGATGCGGAAGGGCGCATCCTGACGTCCGGCATCACGCGGTATCTCTACGATGGCGACGGCTACCGGGTGAAGAAGTAGACCAATATAACGATGCTCCACTGCCCGGAACGATAGAGGACAGGAACCTATCGCAATCAGCATTTGCCCGTTCTTATCGGGTTCATTTATTTCTCTCTGCCGCCTCCGTTATTGTTTGCGCCCAATCGGACTTCTTCGCCAAACGTTTGCATTCCACGCAACAGGTCTTGAGTAGCTTCAGGACTTGCGGGGTGACACCCTCTCTTTCAAGTACTTCCAAGCATAATGGGTTGTGCCGCCGGATATGGTCGACGAACGCCGGCGGATGGATTGGAAGCGGAGAGGGATTCTTGTTACCCCAATCCAGCGACGAACGCCATCTCAGTTCTGGAAGTCCTGCGCTGGCATACGCAATTTGCCTTGGTTCACCTGTATAGCGGCCACTGTGCAGGAAATCCCAAAGTTGATCCAAATGATCGATGAGCTTGCGGTATTGCCAAGTGTCCTGTCCGCCCGGAGAGGATTCCGCGAGCGCGTGAAAAATGCTTTCGATGCTCTTTCGTTGGTTGAAAGCATCGACAAGCCACGGCCAACGAATCTCGATGAACACTACCATTTCGTCTCTGCGTCGCGCGAAATTCTCGGGTGAGATTCGCGGTCGTCTACCACGCCTGACAGGTGTCGATATGACAGGATTGCTGTTGTCCTCTCCAAAGTAGAGATATTTGGAAAGGTCTGACTGGTTTGATTCCCCATGGTCAGAAATGGCTATGCGGCTTGCGAGAGTCGACAAGCTGGCTTCGAGCGATGCGATACGTTTTTCGTGATCGGCGATTTTCGCTGTCAAGCGAATAATTTCGTCAACCTGCGTGGAATTCGGCATAGAACCATCCTCCCACCGCAGAATGCCGCCTTGGAATGGCCTTGAGCCGTACATCTGGAAATCGCGTCTTTTAGAAGCCTTTCGTTTTCAAAGACAGGGGTTACTCTGCGGCTGACGATGAGGCCGACACGACCAAAATCGAGTGCAAGCGAGCGGGATGCGGTTCATCTCAAGTCCGGACAGCCGGTTACCCACTCCGGTCCGGGGCTGAAGGGGCCAACACTCTCACCGACAGCCGACCGAACATCGGCGGCTCGTTTGACTGCCCTCCAGGGTACGGTTTGCCCTGGAGGGATTCAGCCTAAAAGTGGGCGGGGTTCGGGGCAGAGCCCCGAGATGCTCGCTGCGCCGATACAGCTTGAGGATGGCAATATCGCCAAACT
>JAYVZU010000028.1:0-2684 GCA_043783075.1 Rhodanobacteraceae bacterium | reverse complement strand
AATTTGCTGTCGCGCGTGGCGTGAGGCTGGCGGGGTATGCCGGTGCTCAGACCGGGTCCGCGTGACACTGTTCTTGATTGAGCGAGAAGCAGATCCCTGCGGGATGACAAACACACTCCAGATTGGCGACCAGATCGCTCACGCCGTCCGGTTCCGGCATAATAGAATTCGCGAGGAAAACCATGGCAGCCGATAACAGTTTCGACGTAGTGAGCAAAGTTGAACTTCAGGAAGTGAAGAACGCGATCGACCAGGCGACCAAGGAAGTTGGGGCGCGGTTCGACCTCAAGAACTCGAAGTCGAAGATCGATCTGGACGGCACGGAGACGATTCAGCTGGCGTCGGCGGATGAGTACAGCCTGACGGCGGTGATCGAGATTCTGTCGCAGAAGCTGGTGAAGCGGGGGATTTCGCTGAAGAACCTGGAGTACGAGAAGCTGGAACAGGCGGCGGGTCAGTCGGTTCGGCAGAAGATCAAACTGAAACAGGGGATCGCGAGCGAAAACGCGAAGAAGATCGTCGCGGTGATCAAGGACTCGAAGCTGAAGGCGACGGCGAGCATTCAGGGCGATACGGTTCGCGTGGTGTCGAAGGACCGCGACGTGTTGCAGCAGATTATGGGGAAACTGCGTGGCGGCGACTTTGGGGTCGAGCTGCAGTTTACGAATTTCCGGTCGAATTAGGGCAGAGGTTTAACACCGAATGGCACCGATTTTTAGGGCGATTTAGGGACACGGACCTTGGATTGTCTTATTGATTGGTACGGATTGGGGTTAAGTTTTGCTGGGATGAAACTGTTGCGCGATAAACGGTTACAGCCGCGGTTCGCGCGCCACGCCTGATAGTCTAAGTAGGAGTGAGTTCCTTCTCCATCGCGACTGCCGCTGAGGTCATCGACCTGTTGCGGGACGACCTCTCCGCAATTGAGCGGGAGTTCGCGGTTCAGGCCGCGTCGCCGGTGGATGTGATCACGGATATCGCCACATACCTGATGGCGGGCGGCGGAAAACGGATTCGGCCACTGCTGCTGCTGCTTTCGGCGAAGGCGCTGGGGTCGAACTCGGACTCGCGGATACGGTTGGGTGCGGTTGTGGAGATGCTGCATACCGCTACGCTCGTCCACGACGACATTATTGATGAAGCAGATATTCGGCGGGGACGGCCTTCCTCCAATACGACCTGGGGCAATAGCAAGTGCGTGCTGGCGGGCGACTGGTTGTATATGCAGGCGTTTCGCACGGCTCTGGAAGAGCGGAATTTTCGGGTGCTGGACCTGCTGATCTCGTTGACGCAGCAGATGGTTGAAGGCGAACTCGTCCAGATGCAGAAGCTGGGGCACCTGATCAACGAGGAAGAGTACTTCGACCTGATCTTTCGCAAGACGGCCTGCCTGTTCAAGGTTTCGATGCAGTTGGGCGCGGCGATTGGGGAAATCGCGCTGGGCGCCGATCCGGACGCGATCTCGCAGTTCGATCAGCAGATGGGCGAGTATGGCCGGAATCTGGGACTGGCGTTTCAGATCGTCGACGATGTACTGGACCTGACGGCCGCGGAAGATGTTCTGGGCAAGCCGGTGGCTTCCGACCTGCGCGAAGGCAAGGCAACTTTGGCCGTCATCCACGCACTAGAGCGCGGGACCGGTGCCGATCGCGAGGCCATTCGGACCGTGCTGGCCGACCGTAACTTTAGCCGGGTTGCGCATGAGCAGATTCTTGAGATCCTGCAGCGTCACGGCTCGCTGGACTACGCGATGGACACGGCGCACGCGTATGCCGAGGCGGCACGGCTCTCGATCGCTGACCTGCCGGCATCAGACGCCAAGCGTGCGTTGTTGTGGGTGCCGGGCTTCGTCACCAACCGCGACCACTAGCCTGGGGTGCGGGTTTCGAGATCGGCCTGAATTTCTTCTTCATCGACTTCGGACTTGTTTGGCGTGGGAACCTCGTGCTTTGGCTTGATCGTGATTTCAGAGTGTGGGTCGCGTTTGCCCTTGGCCACGTCATCCAGCTCGTCTTCCTGCCCGCCTAACCCATCCAGCCACATTCCGGCTAACCTTCCGCCGAAACCAGCACGATACGTCTGTTGCATTTCCATTCTGGAAACCTCCGTTGATACTCGCGCGCTGGAATTTGTTTTCCAAGTCGACGCGATTACTTTACTGTGATGCAAGAACGAGCCACATGATATCTACACACCGCATTCTCGCTTTTACGATCCCTATCAAGCTTGCGGTTCTGCTGGCTTTCACCTGGTACGCGACGCGACCGCCCGCATTGTCCGATGCTGCGCTGGTCGACCATATTGTGGTGATTAAGTCGACCCATATGATGACGTTGTACGCGCATGGAAAGCCGGTGCAAAGCTACAAAGTGGCGCTTGGGCGATCGGACGGGCGCAAGCTACAGCAAGGCGACCATCGCACACCGGAAGGTCACTACCTAGTGGACTCCCACAATCCGCACTCTGCATTTCATCTTTCACTGCATGTTTCGTATCCCAATCCCGATGATCGCGCCCGAGCTCTTGCAGCCCATGCGTCCGCCGGGGGAGAGATCATGATTCACGGGCTTGCTCCGCGTTACGCGTTCCTGGGTTCCCTGCAAAGCCAGACAGATTGGACCGACGGCTGCATCGCTGTCTCGAACGCTGAGATTGAAGAGGTCTACCGGTTGGTGCTGAACAAT
>JAYVZU010000027.1:0-2685 GCA_043783075.1 Rhodanobacteraceae bacterium | reverse complement strand
CACAGCCCGGCCAGCTCGTGGAGCAATGGCTTACCAAAGTCTCTTGGGTCGGTTGCGATCGCAATGCGGTTGTTCAGGTAGGCGAAGATGCGACGCTGGATGGATTTGTCCAGCTTCGCGAAATCTCGTTCTGCTTCGTCGCTGAACTCAATCAGCCAAGCCATAGTGGCGGCCGATCTCAGTGAGGCTCGTCCGGCGGCCAACGGATTTAGTGCGTTCGGCTGCAATTATCGCGTCTTCGCGGTCTTCTAGGTAGGTGAGGATCGCATCGCGAACGAGCTTGTCTTTCGATTCGCCGGTTCGACTGGCGAAGGCATTGATCTTGCTCTCGATTTCGGCGGAAATTTGGACATTTGCCATGGTTGCCCTCACTTCGATTAGTGTATGCCATATTGTGGCGTTGTCCGGCAGGGTAGGGAGATTGGGCAGGGGACAGGCTGAAGTGCGTACGACTAATGCGTCCGAAACGCCGTTTTCAAGGCAATCACTATTTCGTGTCAGAAATTGGAGTATCGTCGGAGACCATAAGACCAATGTCGACAGCCGTCAGAAATCGTTGGATTGCGCCCCTGATTGTTGTCGCGTGCGGAGGGATACCCTTCTCGCTCTGCTTGCTGCGCCTTGGGATAGACATGGCATCGCCAGAGCTCCTTCGCTACGTCTTGATCGCGAGTGCGCCTTTTGTTGCGATCTTGACCAGCAATGCGCTCAAGTTTCGAAATCGTAAAGAGATGCTCCGCTCTATCGAGATATTGAAGTGGAGTTTCCTCATGTGCGTTCCACTTGAGGCACTTACATACCTCTATGTTGCTTGGGGGCTGAAGGGAGCGGACCTTTTCTCACCTCACGAGTTGCCGACACTGGTCGTAATGCTCTCTGCATGGGCGCTGATCCTTGCCGTGTCGTCGTCGATCCTGGCTGCTTTCATCCCAGCCCTTAGAGCGGGTGAGTAGCTTTCGTTTTCGCGGAGTTCCAATCTCAGAAATAGCAGGGTGCAGAATCCGCCAAAGGGGACGGAGTTTCCGAAACCCGTTTCCGGGCGGCCTGATCCGACATCGACTTCTCGTGCTGTCTACAAACCTGCTCTTACGCGAATTTCCCCAAGTAGGTTATGTTGGGGACAACGATGCGGTTGAGAGGGGTTGCGAAGAGTGCGATGGACAAGGCGCGTTCTCTATTGGATTGTTACCATCCCGGACGTATTGGCAATTGCGAGCCTCGCGATCACGATTCCTTATTGCATTGTGAATTTCATTCGAGGGGGCCTGCCTTGGGTAAAGGCTTGGCTCATCCATATTCAAATCGAAGGCTGCGTTGATTGCTGGAGGAAGGGCGATTGGCCTTGGCCTCTCGCGCTGAGACCGCTTTTTCTGGAGGTTGGCCTTGTGGTGGCTCTGTGGACTGCGCGACGCTCGCTGCGCCGACGCCTTGAATATGATCCGCCAGAGTGTTCCATACTGTGACGCGCTGAGCCAGAGAGAGCCCATGGCTAAAGCCCCCGTGATTTTAAAGACTTTATTGGAGGGGCTGAAGCACCTCCCTCCCACCGGAAAAGCGAGTTCTTGTCTGCTTTAGCAGCCGCTGAAATGCCGATTCGTTGCGGGTGCCGAGGATGGATCGGGCTTTCAGCCCTCAGATTCTTGACTTGGCATCGACCTGGGGCGCTGCCCCAGGCTGGTATGAGACGGGCCTTTGACCCTCAACCGTTCCGCCGGACGCGAGGGCGCGTTCGTGTTTTGATATTGCATTCAAGGTGGCGAATTAGATCGAGATGAGGGTGGCGAAGTCCATGATGGCCGGGATGGGTGCGTTGATGGTCAGTTCGGCGGGGGCGCTCTTTTTTCTTAGTTCAAACTCGGCCATGGGGATGAAGGACGCGCGGCCGCGGGGGGTGGGTTTGAAGAGGAAGGCCCCGGAGTTGAAGCGGCAGACGAACGACTCGGCGGCGTGACGCTCGAGCAGGGTTTTGGTGTCGACTTCGAGCAGGATGTTTTGGTAGTCGGCGTAGGTTTCGGCCATTCGCTGAGCCTTTTTCAGCTCGGTGAAGAAGAAGATTTTGGAGTTGAGGAGTGCGAGCCAGTCGGGGATGCTGACATTGACGAGGCAGGTCTTCATCTTCGATTCCGGTGCGGCATGCTGGTCGCGGAGGGTGATGCCGTGGAGGTCCTGATTGCAGAGGCGGCGTTTTTCAAGGCAGGCCTCGCGTTCTTCGGGGGTGAAGGCGTACTGGTCTGCGAGGGCGGCAGCGCTGAGCATGCCGTGTTGGTGGATGCTGGCGAGGTTGGAGGCGAAGGTGAGGTGGTAGACGCTGGGGAAGCGTTTTGCGAAGGCTGTGGCGTCGATGGAGTGCTCCGATGGAATGATCCCATGGTCGGCGTGAAGGTGCCGATCATGGGGCACCCTGGGGTCTAGGGGTTTTGGCGGGCTAGTTTTTCGCGGTGTTTGCGGATGTAGTGAGCGGCGATGTCGGGGTAGAACTCGCGGATGGAGCTGAAGATGATGTCGCGCATGACGGAGAATCCGAACTTCTCGGCGAGGGTGCCGAAGTCGCTGGTGCCGGCAGGGTAGTACTGACGGGAGATGAGCTGGGTGAGGACTTTGCCGCCGAATCCGGCGATGTTGGGGGTGTTGCGGCCGCCGTAGGTGCGGGCGACGACCTGGCGGCTCATGACGTAGAGCTCGCGG
>JAYVZU010000026.1:0-8079 GCA_043783075.1 Rhodanobacteraceae bacterium | reverse complement strand
GGCCGTCGCCGCCGCGGCAATGCCGGTGGAGTCGAGTTCTCTCCCGACGGCAGTAAAGCTGCGTTCATCCGCGACTGGAATCTGTGGGTTCGCGACATGGCCACCAGCAAGGAGACGCAGCTCACCACCGACGGCGTCGAAAACTACGGCTACGCCACCGACAACGCGGGCTGGACCCACTCGGATAATCCCATCCTGGTGTGGTCACCGGACTCTCGCCGCATTGCGACATTCCAACAAGACCAGCGCAAGACCGGCGAGCTGTACCTGACCAACGTCACCGCCGGCCACCCAACATTGACCGTCCTGAAAACTCCAATGCCCGGGGACAAGGACGTCACGATGATCGAGCGCGTCGTCATCGACCTGCCCGTCAGCGACGGCGCTCTGCCCAAACTCACGCGCCTGAAGATGCCGCCCGATCAGCACCGGTCTACACTCTGCGACGATATTAGCTGTCGAGGGGGTAGTGGCTGGGACGACGTCCAGTGGTCGGCCGACTCCAAATCTCTCGCCTTCGTCTCTACCTCTCGCGACCACAAGCAGGAGTGGATGCGCCTCGCCAACCCCGACACCGGCGAAATCCGCGAAGTGATGGGCGAGACCACCGCCAAGTTCTACGAGTCCGGCAACAACACCGTGAACTGGCACTATCTCTCCGCCACAAACGAACTTCTCTGGTTCTCCGAGAAGGACAACTGGGGACACCTCTACCTCTACGACATTGCATCCGGCCAACTGAAAAACCAGATCACCAAGGGCGACTGGAACGTCACTCAGGTTCTCGGCGTCGACGAGAAAGCCCGCGTGCTGTACTTCCGTGGAGTCGGTAAAGAATCCGGCGCAGACCCCTACTTTGAGATGTATTACCGCGTAAACTTCGACGGCTCTGACCTGAAGCTGCTAACACCAGAGATCGCCGACCACGTCATCACCCCGTCTGCCGATAACAAGTACTTCGTCGACACCTACTCCACGCCCACCCAACCGCAGATCACAGTCTTGCGCGATGCCACCGGCAAGGTGGTCGTCGACGTCGTCCGCGAGGACATCACCCGGCTGAAGGCCACCGGCTGGCTGCCGCCCGTGCAGATCATGGTCAAGGCCCGTGACGGCCAGACCGACATCTTCGGTTTGCTCTTCCGGCCCAGCAATTTCTCCACCGAGAAGAAGTACCCGATCATCAACCACGTCTACCCCGGTCCGCAGACCGGCTCATGCGGCGCTCGCACCTTCTCCGCCGCCCACGGCGACATGCAAGCCCTCGCCGAACTTGGCTTCATCGTCGTCTGCATCGACGGCATGGGAACCCCCTGGCGTTCCAAGTCCTTCCACGAGGCCTACTACGGCGACATGGGCGACAACACCATCCCCGACCAGGTCACTGGCATGAAGCAACTCGCCTCGCGCTACCCCTGGATCGATCTCGATAAGGCCGGCATGTACGGCCACTCCGGCGGCGGCAACGCCACGGCTGCCGCCATGTTCCACTACCCCGACTTCATCAAGGTAGGCATCAGCGAGAGCGGCAATCACGACAACCGCCTCTATGAGGATGACTGGGGCGAGAAGTGGAGCGGTCTGCTCGCGATGAACGCAGACGGCACCAGCAACTACGACAGCCAGGCCAATGAGAACACCGCCAAGAACCTCAAGGGCCACTTGCTGCTCTCGCACGGCACTTTGGACGACAACGTCCCGCCAGCAAATACTCTTCTGGTGGTCGACGCGCTCATCAAGGCCAACAAGGACTTCGATCTCCTGATGATCCCCAACGTCCACCACGGCTATGCCGAGGCCAGTCAGTATATGACCCGCCGCCGCTGGGACTACTTCGTTCAGTACCTCGCCGGCAACACTCCGCCGCACGAGTACAAGATGACCGACTTCGCCCTGACCCAGCGCGGGCTCTTCGGAGCTGGCCCAGCCGACGAAGACTGGTCCGAACTCACCGAAGAGACTCCACAAAACTGAGGTACTTGACCAGAGGAAACCTCTTCCGTGCCCCATTCATCGCGCTTTTGTGATGACTGGGAACACTACTGCACGATCGACCCATCCACCGCCGTAGCCGGATTCCGACCTGGCCCCGACTTCACCACCCAACCCTCCGTCGTATCCATCAACGTCGCCGATCCCGCTGCCGATGCCGCTAAATCCGCCGCAACCCGAGGAAATGCCGTCTCGGTCTCCGGTGCCGACGCCCACGCTGGTGCGCCGCTCAATTTGGTATGGAAGCTCACCACGGTCGTAGCTCCCGGCTGCCCGGTCGTCGGTGCTGCGCCATCGATCGACACCACCGTCCGCGTTCCGTAGCAAAAATTTCCATATCCCGGCTGATGCGTATCGGCGGTCCACACGCTGCGACCTTTGTCTGTCAGGTCGTAGTTCGTCACTGTCTTCGACCCAATCAGAATCCGCTTCTTCTCTGCCGTAGTCCGCTGCAACAGCCCCTGGTCGACAAGTGCGTCGTACCCCGAGGTCTCGCTCGCCTCGTTGGTTTCCGCCTGCGCTGGCAACTTCTTGGGCTCCGACCACAAGCAGGCAGGCAGCGACGCATAGTAGGCGTTGATCGCCTTCGTATAGTTCGCCGTGCTGTCATCTGTCTTCTTGCAGCCGGCCAGCAACGCCGCCGCACATCCTGCTACAACCGCCACACGTCCCATTCGATACATCGCCGCGCTCCTGTGTCCCTCCCGTGTGATGCGAGGTTCCAACGTCCGGGTTGCGCCAGAGCACTCTCTCGATTAGCCTTCCAACCATATGGAGGACGCCAATTGTGGCTGAAAACAAAACCAAACCCACGCAGGTCAGTGTTGCCGAGTACATCGCCAACATAGCCGAAGAACCTCGTCGAGCCGCCGCCGAAGCCATTACCCAGATCATGCAAAAGGCTACCGGCGAAGAACCCAAGATGTGGGGGCCGTCGATCATCGGCTTCGGCTCCTACCACTACAAGTACGAGACCGGACGCGAGGGCGACATGCCTATCATAGGCTTCTCGCCACGCAAACCCGCTACAGTCTTTTACGGTCTGCGAGCCGCCCCAGATGTCGAAGATCTACTCGCCAAACTCGGCAAACACACCACCGGCAAGGGCTGCGTTTACATCAAGAACCTCGCCGACGTCGACCAGAAGGTGTTGGCAACCCTCATAAAAAAATCCGCGAAAGCCACGCGAGCCAAACACTAGCGAGGTCCCATGTCACCGCGTCCAAAACCCGCCACGATCGACGAGTACATCGCATCGTCCCAGCCCGAAGTTCAGCCTATTCTGCACCAAATTCGGCAGACAATCCACCTCGCCGCTCCAGTCGCCGAGGATGTCATCAGCGACTCCATGCCGGCCTTCCGCCAGGGCGGCATCCTCGTCTACTTCGCCGCCTTCAAAAAACACATTGGCATCTTTCCACCGGTCAAAGGCGATGCGGCCCTGATGAAGGCGATCACCTGCTACGCCGGACCCAAGGGCAACCTGCAGTTTCCCCTCGACCAACCCATACCGTACAACCTGATCGAGAGAATCGTGAAGCTGCGCGTCAAGCAAAATGCGGCAAAAGTTGTTAAGCCACGTGCTGCACGAGATTGATCAAATTGCCGCACGTATCTTCGAAGACGACGGCAATTAGGGGCCTCATATTCTTCGGTTCTCCCCGAAAGACGACGCCAAGCCCCTTCAATTTCTCGTAATCTGCTTCGATGTTGGTGGTCATGAATGCAGTCGCCGGAATCCCCGCGTCAAACAACGCCCGCTGAAACGTCTACGCAGGCTGAAATGCCATCGGCTCCAGCACCAGCTCAACCCGTCCACTCCTTAGGGCGCAGTCACCGTGAGCCACCGAAACGGTCCCATCGGAATATCAAACTTCTTCACAAATCCCAAAATCGTGGTGTAGAACTCCAGCGCCTTCTGCTGGTCGTCAACCATCATGCTAGTCAGTCGAATCTGCATCTCTCCTCCTTACAACCAACCCTTCGCCCGAGCGATCCGTGCGGCATCCACGCGGTTCGCCGCGCCCAGCTTTGAGATCGCTTCCGATAGATAATTTCTCACGGTCCCCTCCGACAAGTGCAGCTCGGACGCAATCTCGTTCGACGAACGCCCATCCCCAGCCCGCTGCAATATCTGTCGTTCGCGGTCTGTCAGCGGATCGTCCTCTGCGCTCCAGGCTTCAGTCGCCAGCCCGGGATCAACCACACGCAACCCCTTATGCACCCGGCGCACGGCGTCTGCCAACTCCGATGCCGGGCGATCCTTCAGCAGGTATCCCCGAGCCCCGGAGTCGAGTGCTCTTCTGAGATACCCCGGTCGGGCGAAGGTCGTCAAGATAACCGTCCGCACTGCAGGACGGCTGATCTTGAGTGCCGCCGCGACCTCCAGCCCGGTCATCTCGGGCATCTCAATATCCGTAACCAGAACATCCGGTCCCAGCTTCTCGACGGCGCGCAAGGCATCGCGTCCATTGGCGGCGCGCGCAATCACTTCGATATCTGGTTCCAGTTCCAGCAGCGCGGCCAGCGCCCCCAAAACCATCGCCTGATCCTCAGCCAACACCACCCGAATCTTCATCGCCCACCCACAACACGCGAAGCGTCCAAAACCTCAGGAACTGGTGCCCGTCCGGCATCAGGACGCCCTGGCAGTTGTTCCTGAAACGGCACTTCAATCACCAGCCTGGTCCCACCCGAAGCCTCAATCCGAAACCGCCCACCAAGTTCCTGCACCCGTTCCCGCATGCCACGCAGGCCATTGCCCTCACGCGTAATTACAGTCGTCCCGTCGTCTGAAACCTCCATCGAGCAGAACCCATCCGGGGTCGTCGCAAAGCGCATCGTGCAAGTAGTTGCATGCGCGTGGCGCACGATATTTGTCACCGCCTCCCGAACTGACAACGACAGTACCGTCTCTTCGCGAGCCCTAAGCTGCGGAGGTGCCGATTCGCAGATCAGCGCAACGCCCGCGACATCGAGCGTCCGGCGCGCCTGCTCCACCTCAGCCCGCAGACCCTGCGCACGATACCCGCCAATCGCCTCCCGCACCTCAGCCAACGCCGTCCGCGCAGTCTTCTCAACGTCCGCAATTTCGGCTGCTGCGCGGATATCATCGCGACCCATCAACCTACCTGCCAACTCTGCCTTCAGCACGATCACGCTCAGCGTGTGGCCCAGCACATCGTGCAGATCCCGCGCAATTCGTTCGCGCTCCGCGACCGCAGCCAACGCCACGTTCTCTTGCTGGGCCGCTCGCAACCTGGCGTCTGCACGCTTGCCCTGCGCGACAAACAAATTGCTGACTCCAACGACCACGGCGAAGAAACCGGTGATTGCGTAATTCACTGGATTGTCGTGTATCAGGTAGCTCTCGCCCGCCAGTGTCGCTACTTCAAGAGCCATCACGCCGATCAGAATCGCCGATGACTCCACGCAGAAGGGAAGCAGAGCCGCTACATAGATGAAGAAGCTTGAGCCGCCGACATTCGAGGGAATTGCCGCCACACCCAACACAAACATAGCGCCGATCAGGCAAAGCCGCGCCCATCGCTGCTCAAACTCGACATACGCAACATATAGCGCAAGAAAGATGGCGAAGACTGGGAGCTGCTGTAACCAGTACCTGCCGCTCCGTCGCATCACCGGCTCGATAAAGAAAAACACGGAGTAGGCCAGCCACACGTAGGAACCAAGGTCGTGCTTTCGCCCACAGTGTGGCCGCCCGTACAAATCCTGCGGCATCCCGCTCAAACTCGAATTGTCGCGATGCATTCCCATATCAACTTCCGCCAGTCTAACTCGTAAATAGAATCAATCGCTATTCAACTTCTAAGCGTCCTGCTCGGTCCGATGGAATACTGCCCAACTTACGCCAAGCATCAGCAGCGTGAAGCCTGCTAGTCCCAGCCAATGGCTACTGGTAGCCGCCGGCCCTTGATATCCGAAGATTGTCTCCAGCAACTGCGCCAGATGATACGCAGGCAGGTACGGCGCGATCGGCTTGAAGAACTTCGGCAGGTACTGAATCGGAATCCATAGCCCACTCAAAAACGACATCGGCAGATAGATCAGATTGACCACACCCGACGCTGCGTTCGCCGGAACGAGAAGCGCGATCAGCAGCCCCAGCGCCGCGAAGGGAATTGTACCCACGACCGCCATGCCGAGCAGCATGCCAAGCTCGCGCAGCGTCAGGTGCACCTCTCCAAAAATTACCGCAAGCGCAGCCAGGATAGAGACAATAATCACACCGAACGCCTGAGCCGTAATGCACTTCGCCACCAGATACGCCAGCGACGGCATCGGACTCGACCTCTTCAACTCCAGCCATCCCTGCGCCCGCTCCGAGGCCAGCCCAACGCCGATCCCGAACAGCGCCGCGCCGATCATCCCGAAGCTGCAGTAGCTGGCCAGCATATACTTCGTCGCCACCACTCCACCGCCCATCGAGGTCCCGCGGTTCGCCAGCCCGAAGAAGATATAAAACATCACTGGAAACCCAATCGTTGAAAGCGAAAACGTTCTGGTCCGCATCAACTTCAAAAACTCGTACTTCGTCTCTTTCGTGTAGATCGCAAGCGTCTCGCCGAACGTTCTGCGAAGAGGCTTTATCGAATATGTAACAGTAGTTGTCGCCATTTCAATCTCCTTGTAACCATTGTTGTTACGTATAGTGTGCCGCCACAAATCAGTCCCCATTCGTCGTGGTCGCATCGCGATGAGTGGGGCCCGCCTCTAACGTCCGCCCTGAGTCAACGCGAGAAACGCATCTTCAAGCCCCGGGCTGACAATCTCCAACCCCGAAAGCTCTTCGTCCCACGTGAGCATCAATCGGAGGACCGCCTCGACATTTCCAGCCGTAACAGTTGTTATGCCGTCGGACACCCGCACGTCCACCACTCCGGGCATCGTCCAGATTTGCGCCGTCGAAAGCGTCGTAACGCAGCGAATCTTTCTCGCCGAAGTCCGGCTCTTAATCTCGCGCGGCGTCCCCTCGCTCACCACCTTGCCCTTGTTGATCACCACGATGCGATGCGCCAGTGCGTCCGCCTCTTCCAGGTAATGCGTGGTCAGCAGCACTGTCTTACCGCGTGCAGCCAGCGACCGAATCTGTTCCCACAACCCACGCCGCGCCTCGATATCGAGGCCCACCGTCGGCTCATCCAGAAACACAATTTCGGGGTCGCCACAGATCGCCAATCCAAACAGCAGCCGCTGTTTCTGCCCGCCGCTCAGAGCCTGAAAAAGCCGATCCTCAAGCCCTTCAAGCTGCGCAATTCGCACAATATCCGCAACGCTAAGCGGCTTCGGAGAATAGCTGCGAAACAGATCAATATGTTCCTTCACCTTCAGCGTCTTGGGCACCGCCGCGACCTGCAGCATCGCGCCAATCCGCGTCCGCGTCTCCGCAACTCGCGGGTCACCGCCAAAGATGCGTGCCGTCCCGGTGGAGGGCGACGACAGCCCCAGCAGCAGCCGCACTGCGGTCGATTTGCCCGCGCCATTCGGCCCTAGCAAAGCCACAATCTCGCCCGGCCGCAGAACCAGCGACAGGCCATCCAGCGCCGTGATCGCGCCATACTTCTTCGTCACGTTGTCCAGCACCGCAATCGGCGCCGCATTCCGCACGAACTCGATCGTCCCGACCTCAACCTGATCCATAACCATCTCGCTGCTCCTTGGTTCAAACTCACTGCCTACACCAAGGAGTCTCTCCCCAAAGCAACCGAAAAATCAGTGCAGCCTGTCAGCAATCGCGCATGACACTTGTAACCCGTGTTACATCCAGACAGGGCTTGAAAATCAAGGTGTCCAAGGGTGTCCAATGTATATAAAGGGAAACAAGTACCTTGCAGACTGGTATGACCGCAAGGGTAATCGCAAGCGCAAGTCATTTGAAACGGAAGTTGAAGCTCTCACATTTGAGAAGCTTCAAAAGGCTGCTGCCCGCCCAAAAGAACCGAGCGCGGGACCATCATCGCAACGGCTCTCGCGCAATTCATCAAAGCCAGTCCCGCCCTCACCACCACTCAAGTCGCCCGCACCATCGCGGGTGTCTACGGCAACACGGAAGCGAAAGCTCTTAGC
>JAYVZU010000025.1:0-2691 GCA_043783075.1 Rhodanobacteraceae bacterium | reverse complement strand
GGGCAACTGGGGTCCGGAATTGGTCGAGGCCGCAAACGGGCGATTGCTGATCGGCAACATGGGCGAACACTCACGCGCGATCCCGTGGGAGCAGGTGTTGGACGCTGATCCCGAAGTCCTGGTCATCGCGCCATGCGGCTATGGACTGGAGCGATCTCTGGCCGAGCGTAAGGTTTTAGAAGCGATGCCGGGATGGTCGTCGCTGCAAGCCGTGAAGGTCGGCAAGGTGGCCTATGCGGATGGCAATCTGTACTTCAATCGCTCGGGCATGACGGTAGTTCGGACCGCTGAAATTCTAGCCGAGATGCTGCACAGCGAAGTGTTCGGTGAAAGGTCTGAAGGGGTGGCGTGGCGATGGGCATAGCTCGCAAGAAGGTACTGCTGTCGTGGTCGAGCGGCAAGGATTGTGCTTGGGCTTTGCATCTGCTGCGACAGCGCGACGACGTCGAAGTTGTCGCATTGGTCACTACCTTCAACGAGGCGTTCGGCCGCGTCGCGATGCATGCCGTGCGGCGCGAGCTGGTCCGCATGCAGGCGGAGAGCGTAGGGTTGCCGCTGTGGGAGATCCCGCTACCCTGGCCCTGCTCGAACGAGCAGTACGAGGCCCAGATGAAGGGCGTCTACGAGCGAGCTATCGCCGATGGTATCGACCAGGTCGCGTTCGGCGATCTCTACTTGCGAGACATCCGCGCCTACCGTGAGAAGCAGCTTGCAGGGACAGGGTTGGAACCCATCTTTCCAGTCTGGGATATCCCCACAGGCGAGCTTGCAGCGCAGATGATGGCGGCTGGCGTCAAAGCCAAGCTAACCTGTGTCGATCCCAGAAAGCTTGACGCGAGTTTTGCAGGCCGAGACTTTGACGCTGGCCTTCTAAACGATCTGCCGGAAGGGATCGATCCCTGCGGCGAGAATGGCGAGTTCCACACCTTCTGCTATGCGTCGCCCGTCTTCAGCAAAGCCATCCCGGTGACGCTGGGTGAGGTCGTTTCACGAGATGGATTTTGCTTTGCCGATTTAGTGAGTGAGTAAGAACTGCCGCGCGGGCTGCACTCGCTTCGTGTCGCGACCATCGTGCGTGTTGTGCCACGCCGCAGCGTAGTATGCCTTGGCTTCCGATTTCTTCCCAAGCGCCTCCGCACCCGCACCCGCACTCAGCAGGCCATTTAGCCGATTGGGGCTGAGCTTCAGCGCAACCTTGTATTCGGCCAGCGCAGCTTCCGGCTTGTGCAGCAACATCATTAGGTCGCCCAGCATCTCGCGCGACGGTATGTCCACTTCCCCTTGTCCCAACTTGTCCTGCTGGTCGGCGGATTTTCGCATCGCGGCGATGGCTTCTTCCGGACGATCTTCCGCAAACGCCTTCCATCCGACGATCACGTTGCGCCGAATCTGCGCACCTTCAATTGCATCGGCATACGGAGACTTCTTCATCTCGTCCAGATCCTTGTCATACTCGGCAAGAGCGGCCGCAGCGAGTTTCGCGTCGTGCAAGTGACCAGCCGCGATGCCTCGTCCCCACCAGACCTGGAAGTTGTCCGAATACTTCGAGCCGGGGGCAGGCTGGACCGCGGCGAGCTGCTTCCAGTCGTGCATCTCCATCGGATATATAACGCGGAGTTCGTTGTCGAAACTAGGTCCGTCATCCTTCATGTCATCCATGCCGGGCATCGCAGCCATCTTCTCGCCCAGTGAACGGATTTTGGCGGTCAGGTCGCGGGCTTTGTCATCCTCACCGACCTGCAGCCAGGCGTAGATCAGGAACTCGTCGGCGTGAAGCTGGTGAGCAGCTCCAGGCTCATGCGCAGCCTCGGACTTCTTTGATGCGGCGACAGAAGCGACGTTGGAAGCAATGTCTTCCTGCCACATTCCAAGCCGAGCAAAGATGTGGCCGGGCATGTGCGTGGCATGGGCCGACGACGGCGCAATGCTCGCATAAATCTTGGCGGCTTCCAGACCGTCCGCGGCCAGAGCCGGCGTGTCGCAGGTGTGGATGATGTAATGCGCTAGTCCGGGGTGCTCGGGGTGCGCCTTGAACAGCGGGACCAGAACGCTGAGGGCCTTGCGTTCGTTCTTGAGCGAGGTGTCGTTGGGCGCGACGGCGGCGAGCAGAGACAAGGCGTAGAAGGCGGAACCCTCGTTGTCCGCAGGGTAGGCAGCGTGGAGCTCAGCGAGCGAGGCAACGTAGCCGTCGGCGGCTTTCTGGAAGCTCTGCGGCACGGCGGTATAGAAATCGCTCAGGGAGCGGATGTAGGCCAGTTCGCGCGCGGTAGGCTTCGGAGACTTCTCGGCAAGTTGATTGGCCTTCGCCATCTCCGCGGCGCCAACCTTCACGGCGGCTTCGTCGGGTCGGCCCCACAGCTCGTGGAACTGGCTCATCGCGACTCCCCAGTGCGCCATCGCACAGGCGGGGTCGTCCGTGGTGATCTCCCGGAACTGCTCCTCGGCCTCGGTGTATCCAAACGAGTGAAGCAGCGCAATCCCATGCTCAAACGGAGCCTTGGTGGCGGGCTTGCAGGAGACGGCAAAGTGTACCTCGCCCAGCTTCTCGGTGGAGGCTTCATGGTGATGGTGCTGCATGTCCATACCGGGCATCGACTGGGATGAAGCGGACAAGCTGAGGGCAAACGTTGCAACAAATCGTACTAGACGCATGGGGGCAAGGTTAGTTCATAGGGCGTACGGCTGCAAGGT
>JAYVZU010000024.1:0-2697 GCA_043783075.1 Rhodanobacteraceae bacterium | reverse complement strand
CGGATTTCCAGACGCGGACTGCGGTCTCGGCGGAGGCGTCGAGGGCACCGCCGGTTTGCTGACGCCAGCCGTCGAAGAGGGAGAGGACGTCGAGGAGTTCGGGCGAGACTTTGACGGGGGTGTTGCGGGTTTTGAGCCAGACGGAGAACTCGCTGTTGGGCTGCCAGGCGCTGAGGATGGCGTTTTCACGATCGATCTCGGCGAGGACGGCGGCTTCGGCCTTCTGCTCGGTGGCGGCGTCTGGGGCGCGGAGCTTTATCTCGAGCGAGGTGCCGAGGACGTTTTCATACTGCCGCGTGTAGATGCCGTTGACAGGGCTTTGTGCGAGCAGGCCGGTGGAGGCGCAGAGGGTAAGGAGTGCGGCTAGGTGTTGCACGGGCTTGTGGCGCAAAGTCATGGGCGGTGTCGTCCTCTTTGGTTGCAATCTAAATGTCTGATGTTACTGACGCGATTGCGGGGGAATAAGTTTGCATTGGAAACAGGTTTGGGCAATGTCAATACAGTATGACGAAGTTTTCATATTCAGTTATCTCTGACTGCGGGGAATCAATCACTTAGGGATTTTTTGTTGGTTTTGGACCTAGTTTGGCAGACGGATTCTGCGGGTGTGGGCGATTACCGGATATAATACGAGTCATGCACCTATATCGTACTTTCGTTTGTTTTGGACGGGCATCGGTGTGCCTGTGGAAGGGGGTAACACTTTGATACAGCCTCGGATTCAAGAAGTGACTGATCGGATAGTGGCTCGCAGCAAGGATTCGCGGGCGCGGTATCTGGAGCACGTGGCGATTGGGCAGAGCGACAAGCCTCGGCGGCAGAAGCTGGGATGCGCGAATCAGGCGCACGGATTTGCGGCCTGCAATGCGGAGGATAAGGCGGTTCTGCGGGAGGGTGATGCGGGGAATATCGCGATTCTGACGGCTTATAACGATATGTTGTCGGCGCATCAGCCGTATGAGCGGTATCCGGAGATGATTCGGGCGGCGGCTCGCGAGGCGGGTGGCGTGGCGCAGGTTGCTGGCGGGGTTCCGGCGATGTGCGACGGGATTACGCAGGGCGAGACGGGGATGGAGCTGTCGCTGTTTTCGCGGGACGTGATTGCGATGTCGACTGCGGTGGCGCTGTCGCACCAGACGTTTGATGCCGGGGTTTACCTGGGGATTTGCGACAAGATTGTGCCGGGCCTGGTGATTGGGGCGCTGTCGTTTGGGCATCTGCCGGCGGTGTTTCTGCCGAGCGGGCCGATGACGAGTGGGTACTCGAATGAGGACCGAAAGGTGATGCGGCAGAAGTTCGCCGAGGGTCTGATCACGCGCGCGGAGTTGCTGGACGTAGAGGCGAAGAGCTATCACGAGGCGGGGACTTGTACGTTCTACGGGACGGCGAATACGAACCAGATGATGATGGAGATTATGGGGCTGCACCTGCCGGGGTCGTCGTTTGTGAACCCGAATACTCCGCTGCGGGATGCGCTGACGCGCGAGGCGGTGCGGCGGTCGCTGGAGATCTCGGACGTTGGCAAGGACTACACGCCGCTGGGCGAGATGCTGGATGAGCGCGTGTTTGTGAATGCGGTGGTGGGGCTGCTGGCGACGGGTGGATCGACGAACCACACGATGCATCTGGTCGCAATGGCTGGGGCTGCTGGGATTCGTTTGGAGTGGCGGGATTTTGAGGATCTGGCGGCGGTGACTCCGGCGCTGGTGCAGGTTTATCCGAACGGCAAGGCGGATGTGAATCACTTTCATGCGGCCGGCGGGATGGGCTTTCTGATGCGCGAACTACTGGCGGCGGGGCTGCTGCACGAGGATGTGAAGACGATCTGGGGCGGCGGGTTGAGCCGATATACGCAGGAGCCTTTTCTGGACTCCGACGGCGGGCTGCATTGGCGGGAGGGCGTGGCTGAGAGCGGCGACACGGCGATTCTGCGGCCAGTCTGCAAGCCGTTTGCGACGCATGGCGGGCTGCGGGCTGTGGAAGGGAATTTAGGTAAAGCGATTGTGAAGACTTCGGCGTTAGAGCCGGAGAGACTGGCGATTGAGGGGGAGATTCGCATCTTCCACTCGCAGGAAGAGATGCACAGGGCGTTTCTGGATGGCGAGTTGCACCGGGATGTGATCGTGGTGGTGCGGTTCCAGGGGCCGAAGGCGAATGGGATGCCGGAGCTCCATAAGCTGCTGCCGCCGTTGCAGGCGGTGCAGAACCACGGGTTCAAGGTGGCGCTGATAACGGATGGTCGGCTGTCTGGCGCGTCGGGCGATGTGCTGACGGCGATCCACATGACGCCGGAGGCGGTGGACGGCGGGCCGATCTCGCTGCTGCGGGATGGCGATATTGTGCGGCTGAATAGCGAGGGCGGGGAGTTCTGCGCGGTGGTGGATGAGGCAGAGTGGGCGAGTCGTGTTCCGGCTACGGCGGACCTGCGGGAGAGACAGTATGGGGTTGGGCGGGAGCTGTTTAGTGCGTTCCGGAAGACGGTGGGGACGGCGGATCAGGGGGCTTCGATCTTTACGGAGGGTTGGGCTTAGGGTTGAGCAACGAATAATTGAATAAGGGGAACCGGCAAGCCGGTCCCCCTTTATTTGGTATGCTTTACGGTTACTGGACAATGAGGGTGATTGGGGTGGTTTGCAGAAGTGATCCGCTGTAGCCTGCGACGACGATGTGGTAGGTTCCGAGCGGAGTGGAAGCGGT
>JAYVZU010000023.1:0-8107 GCA_043783075.1 Rhodanobacteraceae bacterium | reverse complement strand
AGGCAGGGCAGGCGCCGAACGGGTCGCGAACATAGCCAGAGGT
This sequence comes from Rhodanobacteraceae bacterium, assembly GCA_043783075.1. Lineage (GTDB taxonomy): Bacteria > Acidobacteriota > Terriglobia > Terriglobales > Acidobacteriaceae > Edaphobacter. The sequence goes on along the minus strand of JAYVZU010000023.1, from coordinate 8,064 downwards.
ACCGGAGGAATTGGAGAGTCCAGACACTGGATCGATCGTTCCGTTGGCAACAAAGCGGGTTGTCGCTGGATCCTGCACAGTGCCGATCGGAACGATACGACCTAGTTCATCGGTCTGCGTCTTGCCACCATTTTTGGTGATCAGGTCGGAGAGGTTGGTGAAATTGCTGTTGACTTCGTTCAAGGTGGGCACATTGCCGCCCTGCGTGGTTCCCTGTACACGGCGGAAGCCTTCGTAGTCTCCAAAGAAGAAGAGCTTGTTCTTAATGATTCGACCGCCAGCTGAGGCTCCGAACTGGTTTTGACGCAGTTCGCTCTTCGACTTGTCGAAGAAGTCCTTGGCATCGAGCTTGTCGTTACGGAAGAACTCCCAGACTGCGCCGTGGAAGCTGTTAGTACCGGACTTGGTGGTGGCATTCAGCACAGCGCCTGCCGAGCGGCCATACTCAGCCGTGAAGTCGGCAGTCTGCACCTTGAATTCCGAGATGGCATCAAGAGGAGGCAGGACAGCGTAGTTGGTACCGTTCAGGAAGTCGACCGCGTTGGAGTTGTTGTCAATGCCGTCGAGCAAGTAGTTGTTCTGGGAGGGCCGAAGGCCGTTGGCGGAGAATGCACCTGATGCAGCATTACCGCGGGTGTCGGCCTGTGAGGATTGCACACCTGCCGCCAATTGGGCCAGAAACGTAAAGTTGCGCCCGTTCAACGGAAGATCGTTGATAGTCTTTTCCGTCAGGACCTGGCCAACCGAAGACTCTTCCGTCTGCAGTACCGGTGGGGCCGTTGTAACCTCCACAGTCTCCGTGGAAGCTCCAGTCTTCAAGGTGACGTCAACCTCCAAATGCTGGGACACGCTCAGAGCCAGATTCTCCTGGGTAGTTCTGGAGAAGCCAGGCGCGGAAACGCTGACCGAATAGTGGCCAATCCTGATTGGCGAAAAGGTATAGTCACCCTGGGCGCTGGTGGCTCCCTTCAACGACAGGCCTACGTCCGTATTGAGAAGGATCACGGAGGCGTTGGGCACAACCGCTCCGGTAGAGTCAGTGACCACGCCCGCGATGGAGCCCTGGTCGACCTGCGCACTTGCAAATTGAGTTGAAGCGAAGAGGATGGCCAGAAACGCGAATGAGGCCAGTGCGGTTTTAGTCAAACTTCTGAGTAGATTACGGTGGTAACTCATTCGATGGTTCCTCCTGAAATACAAGCCAAACTTACGGTAAATGCGGCAACGTCATGTTACAGGCTCTCCTTGGGAGAGAAGTCCATCTGATTTTGGATCACCTTGTAACCGGTTACACACTTGCGGGAAAAACTTTAGAACAAACTCCTAAAGCATGTCAACCAAAAGATTGAGGAGAAAGTCAAACCTGCGGTGGAGCCCGTCGGCGGAGCAAAGGTCGTCTGAAATCGATTTAGCTGGGCTCATGTAATGGCTTGCATTTCGCGTCGAGAGAGTAGACGATGTGAAGGCTGCTCCTGTCAAGAGATACTTTCAGCGCCCACAGGGCGTGGGGGTCCGATGTCTCACCCAGAGTGGGCAAGACGGGCGACTGGATGAGACTAGTAGGCGCTGGGCGGCTGGCAGACAATGGCGAGATGACAGAAACAGACAAGGAAAAATGGCCAGCATTATCGCGCAGGATCCTGCTCAAGGGTCTGGGTGCCAGCCTGACCGCGGGACCATTGCTCTTACACCCGGCATCACTTTGGGGTGCCGGGCTGTTGGACGCTGCCGGAGTTCGACGCCTGAATCTCGGCTTTCCTGAGGGCGACGTTCGATTCCGACCGCATTATCCGGTTCAGCCCGTCCTTGCAGACCTGCTGCGATTAGTTCCGCCCGGATCGGATGAGTACATCACCGAAAGGTACGCGTTCGATATCGGCGAGAAGCTCAAGAGTTGGGGCGAATCGATCCGGATGGATATCCATGACGAGGTGCGACTACGGGCCATGTTGTCGAACCAATTGGCCGCGTCGCTCATCCCTGTATCCAGCAAAGTCCTGCGATCGAGCTATGGCATCGAAATCATCGAGCGAGGATTTGGACCGCCGGCAAATCTGTCACCCGAGCAATTCCTCAATCAGTTTCGTGTTTGGCTAAATGGACTCAACCAATTCGCGGTCACGGAGTTCGATATCTTCGACATCGCGACCGTGACAACGTCGCCGCTGCTCGTAAGCGTCAGATTGCGCTACAACATGGTCGGCTCGCACGCCGACGGACGGCGTGAAGAACGGGTTGGCACCTGGACGATGACCCTTGCACACGAGGCGGCGGGGTCATGGTTGATCCAGAAGTGGGAGGCGGGTCACGAGCGGTGCTGCATTGGGCCTAATGTCGGTTTTGTAGATGTGACGGCGAAGGCCCTGGGTGTGACTGAGTCCTACAAGACTCAACTGCTACATGGGGTGGACTACTGGCGCACCGTCCTCGATGGGGCATGCGGCATCGACATCTATGCCAACAACGGCGTGGCCGCAGGTGATTTTGACAACGATGGGTTTGACGACCTGTATGTTTGCCAGCCGGCGGGTCTGCCCAATCGGCTGTATCGAAACCGCGGCGACGGCACGTTTGAGGATGTAACGGAGAAAGCGGGTGTTGGCGTACTGGACAATACGGCCTGTGCGCTGTTTGCCGACTTTGAAAACCGCGGACTTCAGGACCTGATCGTGGTTTGCGGTGGCGGTCCTTTGCTCTTTCGTAACAACGGAGATGGCACGTTCCAGCTGAAACGTGACGCCTTCGAGTTCGCGAACGCGCCCGTAGGAACGTTTACCCACGCTGCAATCGCCGACTACGACGGCGACGGACGATTGGATATTTACTTCTGCACCTACCAGTACTACCTGGGACTGGAACAATATCACTACCCCGTGCCATACTACGACGCTCGCAACGGGCCACCCAACTACCTGATGCACAACGAAGGTGGTGGTCGGTTTGTCGAGAAAACAGCAGCGGCGGGCATGGATATCGAAAACAACCGCTACAGTTTTGCGTGCGCATGGGGATTTTCCGGCGAGACACGTCTGCCGGACCTGGTGATCGCAAATGACTTTGGAACCTCACAGCTCTACCGCAACCACGGAGATGGAACCTTCTCCTTTGCATCGAAGGACTCGCACATTGAGGATGTCGGCGCTGGAATGAGCGCGTGCTGGTCCGATGTGAACAATGACGGGCATGCAGATATCTACATCACCAGCATGTGGGAGGCAGCGGGACAGCGCGTCTCTGGACAATCGCAGTTTCATGAGGCAGCCCAGCAGGCGACTCGCACCTTGTACCAACGCCATGCTCGCGGCAATGCTCTATATCAAAACAAGCGCGACGGAACTTTTGAAAATAATGGACAGAAAGCCGGAGTAGCGATGGGTCGATGGTCCTGGTCTGCCGACTTCTGGGACATGGACCACGACGGCTTTGCCGATCTGTATGTCACGGACGGATACATCTCAGGGCCAGAGCAGACAAACATCGCAGGCTTTTTCTGGCGGCAGGTTGTCGCAAAGTCGCCCGAGGACGGCACCTCAATGCTGGCCTACGAGCGTGGATGGAATGCGATGAATGAGCTGGTACGCTCCGACAACTCCTGGAATGGGCTAGAACGGAACGTGGCCTTCATCAACCACGGCGACGGCAACTTCTCGGAGGCATCCGGTGTGCTGGGATTAGACTGCATCGAAGATGGCAGGTCTTTTGCACTGGCGGACATCGACCACGATGGACGTCTCGAAGTCATAGTCAAGAACCGCAACGCCCCCCAGCTCCGCGTGCTGCGCAACGGTATGGCGGAGATCGGAGACTCCATCATTCTGCGGTTGCGGGGGCACAAGAGCAATCGCGACGCCATTGGTGCGACGGTCACGTTGCATTGTGGCGATCTGACTCAGACACGATATTTGCAAGCCGGAACCGGCTTCCTTGGGCAACATTCGAAGGAGATGTGTTTCGGCCTGGGCAAGGCTGGAGGATCGGCGAAGGCAACAGTTCGATGGCCAAGCGGATTGATACAAAACTTTGAAGGGCTGCAGCGCAATCAGCGGGTTGTTCTTGAGGAAGGAATCCCAACGTTTTCTGCTACGCCGTTTGCGGAGGTGCCGGCAGCTTACCTGACGGACACCACCCACACTGTCCTCCCGGAAGAGACTCTGCCTGAAGACGTAGAGACCTGGCTGCTATCGCCATTACAGGCACCATTATTCGAGCTGCAGGATGCAGCGGGAGAAACACACCGGCTCAAAGATTTTTTGGGCACCCCCACGTTGCTTTACTTCTGGTCATCGCTTGCGCCAAAGTGTCGGGAACAGCTTCGTAACCTGCAGGGGCACCGGGCGGCGATGGATGCGAGTGGCTTGAAAGTAGTTGCGATCAATGCCGATGCGGCCGTCGACATTGCAGCAGCGCGCAAGATGATTGCAGAGGAGCGAGTGTCCTTCTCTTCTCTCTCCGCTACGGAAGATGTCGCTGGGATCTACAACATCATCTTCCGATATCTCTACGATCGAAGACGCAATCTGGCGCTGCCAACATCTTTTCTGCTGGATGCTGACGGGAAAATTGTGAAGGTATATCAGGGCGCCGTAGATGCGATGCGCGTCGCGAGAGATGCCACCGTTGCCAGCGTTAGCAATGGTGAGCAGATCACGCGTGCACTGCCGTTCCGGGGGGAGCTAGTCCAGGGGACGTTTCAGCGCAACGACTTCACATACGGCGTGGCCATGTTTCAGCACGGATACCTTGCACAAGCGGCGGAGTCATTTGAACAAGTTCTGCGGGCGAGGCCGAACGACCCGGAGGCGTACTACAACCTGGGCACGCTGAATCTTAGAAGAAATAACTTTGCGCTGGCACGGACGTATTTGGAAAAGACGCTGGAACTGCGGCCAAATTATCCAGAAGCCTGGAACAATCTCGGCATGATGTCTGCGCAGAGTGGCGATGCGTCGGCAGCGATGACAAGCTTTCAAAAAGCTCTGGAACTGCGGCCGGCGTACGAGATTGCGCTCATGAATCTCGGCAACGTATACCGGCGGCAAGGTCAGTTTGCGAAGGCTGAGGAGACCTTGAGCAAAGCACTGACAATCCAACCCGATGATCCAGAGGTCTACTACAACCTCGGAATGCTGCATGCTCAACAAAATGATTTATCCAAGGCGAGCGAGTATCTGCAACGTGCAACCTTGCTGCGACCGACATACCCAGAGGCACTGAATAACCTTGGCATTGTGTACGTGCGGCTACAGGATTTCGATAAGGCTCAGCTCATGTTCAAAACCGGCATGCAGGTCGCGCCCAATAACGATCAGGCGTATCTGAACATGGCTCGACTGGCCGTCATCCAAAACGATATTGCAGCTGCGAGACAGCTACTCGAGGAATTGTTGAAGCGTCAGCCCGGGAACGAAGCAGCGACAAAAGCATTGAATGGACTCCGATGAAAGCATTGCGATCTTCAAATCCAGCCGCCGCACTAGCGTGTTGCTTACTGTGCTGCGCTGTTGTATTCGCCCAGACTGAATCGCCGACTCCGCCTGCGAAGATGCAGGCGGGCGCACAGCGACATCTATCCGAGGCGCTTCAACTCGCAACCAGGAATAACTACAAAGCGGCTGGTCTGTTGCTGGAGAAAGCGAACGCGGAATTGCCGGGCACGTTTGCAATACTGTTTAACCTCGGGCAGGTGTATCTGCACCTTGGTGAGTACCCTAAGGCTGAGAGAGCGCTAAGCGAAGCTGGTAAGTTGTCGCCGCAACCTGAAGATACCGCAGCGACCTTGTATCTCCTCGCGCAGGCTCAGTCGAAACAGTCGCGACCACTCGACGCACTGGATACCTTGATCAGGGCGAGGAAGCTGGCGCCAAAGAACGTTGACGTGCTGTATCTGATGGCCGCGATCTCGATGTCGCGGAAGTATTTTGAAGATGCTATTCCCTTGCTCGAAGAGGCATTGACGATTTCGCCGCAACGCATGGACCTGCAATCCGCAATCGGCGAGTGCTACTTCAAGTCGGACAAGATTGAGCGCTCCATTGAGGTCTTCGCCGCGCTGGCAAAGCAGCGTAAAGCTGTCGAGGACCACGCCTATCTCGGAATGGCGCACACCTATCTGGGCAGATTTACTGAAGCCAAAGCTGACTTCGACGAAGGACTGAAAATTGAACCCACCGACAGCTTCTGCCTCTTCGAGCTAGCCTACGTTGCCAAGCTCCAAGGCGACACCGCAACCGCAGAGACCATACTAGCGAAAGTGTTGCGAACCCACGCGGATTATCCGGCCGCTCTGCTCGAGCTCGCAAATCTGCGCATGGATGCAAAGCGCTATGCTGAGGCACGTGATTTGCTGCTTCGATATGTGAAGGTAAGTCCAGCTGCGGCGACAGGCTATTACAAGCTGGCCATGGCGGAGAAGAAGTTGCAGAACGGAGCAGCGGCGGAACAGGATCTGGTGGAATTCCAGAAGCTTTCGAAGGTGCAACCGGACTCGGCTCATCCTTATGACCACCTGCTTGATTACCTCGACAGCCGCTCGCAACTATCGGCGGGTGAGCGGGCGCAGCAGGATGTGGCGATGCTGGAGGCCGCGAGCAAAGCGCATCCCGACCAGGCGGAGCTGTCGTATGCACTGGCCGATGCTTACCTGAAGACATTGAAAGCGGCTGAGGCACGGCAGACAGTTGCATCCTTTGATGAACAACACCCAGACGATGTGCGAACCCTGACTGGGCTTGGTGTCCTGCTGGCACGTCATGGTCTCTACGACGATGCGATCGCCCAGTTTCAGAGGGCGCTGGGCGTGAAGCCAGATGCGGATGACACAAAGTTTGATCTGGCAACGGCGTACTTTCGCAAGGGTGACTATCCGGATGCAAGGAATGCAGCGGAGGCTATCAGCGACGCTGGACGCAAGGATGACTCCTATGCGTCGCTGGTAGCAGACATTGATGCGCACCTTGGCGAGACAGCTAAGGCAGAAGAACTATACCGCAGTGCGATCGCGCGAAATCCAGACAACGACCAGGCGTACTTGTCGTTGGCTCTGCTTGATTTGCAACAAAACCGGATTGCAGCGGCCAGGCAAACGCTGCAGCAGGGGCAGACACGTGTGCCGGGGTCGGGCAAGATCTACTGGGGCCTTGGATTGGCCGCCCTGCTCGAAGGTGAGACCGCAACGACAGGTGAGGATCTGGAGCGCGCAGTGGACCTGATGCCGGAGTGGCCCGGGAGCTATTCAACGCTGGGATTTTTCTACTTCCAGACTGGTCAGGTCACCAAGGCGCGAGAGGTGCTTCAGAGGTTTAGGAATAACGGAGCCCAAGGGGGACTGGACATGCAGCGTATTCAAAGCGCTCTCGATGGAGCGAGCGACGATCCCGCTAAGGGTGCCAGTGCGTTGGGAATCAAGGAGCGACTGCAAGTGTTTCAGTTGGCGAAGTATCTGGCGGAAAAAACGCTATGATGCGTTGAGACTTACTAACTAGAATTGGTGCAACTTATGATCTTTCCCCGTCGTCGATTTCTTGGTTCGTCGCTGTTTGCGATGGGTAGCGCATTGACGGAAGCCCTCGCAACGCCGTTGTGGCGGTGGAAACACGCGTTGACCGTTGAGGCCGCAGAAGCTCCAGCGGTGGGCAGTGGTGTGCAGTTCGTTAATGTTGCGAGGGAGGCGGGGCTGAACGTTCCAAACGTGTGGGGTGGCGTTGATCACAAGCGGTCGATCATTGAGACCAAGGGAAGTGGGCTCGCTTTCTTCGACTACGACAACGACGGATGGCTGGATATCTACCTCACCAACGGCAACCGGCTCGATACCGTGTGGGCACAGGGCAAAGCGCCCACATCACACCTGTTCAAGAACAACCGTGACGGCACCTTTACCGATGTAACGGACAAGTCAGGTTTGGGAATTACCGGCTGGCAAACCGGTGTGTGCGTGGGCGATTACGACAATGATGGATGGGACGATCTGTTCTGTTGTTTTCTGGGTCACAACATGTTGTTCCATAACAATGGGAATGGGACCTTCACAGATGTGACGAAGAAGGCCGGGCTGTACCAGGAGAG
>JAYVZU010000022.1:0-2698 GCA_043783075.1 Rhodanobacteraceae bacterium | reverse complement strand
CACAGTGGCCGCGCGTCGTCTTTTGGGGGCAGGGAATTGGCAGAGGGCCGCATCACAATCCGCAGCGGCGAAGCCATCGTCCTACGCACCTGGCCGTTTCATGAGGCCGATCTTTTAGTCTCCCTGTTTACTCGCGAACACGGCCGGATTAAGGGCATCGCCCGCCATGCTATGCGGTCCCGCCGCCGCTTTGGTGGGGCGTTGGAGCCGATGACGCACGTGAAAGCTACGTGGGCTGAGCGACCCAAGCAGGAGCTTGTCCGGCTCGACGCGTTTGAGATCATCTCCTCGCCCATGTCCGCTCCGGTCGACTTTGCGAGGGTGGCGGCGGTGCAGATGATCGCGGAGATTCTGGACGAATTGCCGGAGGGAGCCGTCGAGGACGCCGTCTTCCGCCTCGCGCTTGCCGTTCTAGCAGAACTTCAGGTCAAAAGGGTCTGGATGCCCGTCACCTACTTCTGCCTGTGGATGAATCGCCTGATGGGCTGGATGCCGGACCTCGGCTCCTGCGTCGTCTGCGGCAACCGGCTGGCTGGCAAACCCGCCTACTACACCCCCACGCACGACGGCCTGACCTGTTACGACGACCGCCGCGCCGGCTCCGTGCCGCTCAGTCCCGCCGCTCTCAATGAAGCTGCCCGGATGTTTCGCGGGACTGTCTCTGGCCTGGCGGCGGAAGAGTGGCCCAAATCGCGGGCGCCGGAGCTTCGGCGGTTTGCGATTGAGACGCTGGAACGCCACTTGGAACGGCGGCTGCAGTCTGCACGCGCGCTGGCGAGAGCCTGACCCCGACACCCCACAGCGAGGTCATTCTGAGCAAAGCGAAGAATCTCAGTATTTAGATATCACGCCAGGTCAGGTTCTCTAGTATCAGGGCCAAAGGCCCGTTCCATACCAGCCTGGGGCAACGCCCCAGGGTCCAAGTCCGCCAAATGTCGAGGGCTGTAGGCCCGACCCATAGCTGCCGCTAGCCCATGGATCGGGCCTTCAGCCCTCTTGAATTGCCTGTTCGTGAACCTGGGGCGTTGCCCCAGGCTGGTATAGGACGGACCGTTGGTCCTAAGGAGATTGAGACGGGGTCTAGTAGAGATTGAAAAAGCCGACACGGTAACCTGCCCATTGAAGCGCAGCCGTGATGTTGCGTAGAGTTCTTGCCGGGGCATGACGCCGTACACCTCCGGAAGGTCATTCTGAGCCAAGCGGAGAATTTAGGTATTTCGGCTCTTGCCGTATGAAGTACTCAGAATCGGAGTTTCCGAAAACCTCGTTTTCATGGAATGACCCCGAAGCGGCCAAACTCAACAGCCTTTGAACATAGGTGCAGAACAGTATCGGAGAGGTAAAGGCACGGACAGACGTCGTAGTATCTCAGTATGCGTCCAACAGCCTTTTTACCATTGATGGCGACCCTCTTCTCTGCGATTGCCCACGGACAGGCGTTATCCGCTGGAGATAAAGAGATCGTGAGTTCGGCTCGTGCTCGGTATTACAACCTTGAAGCAGCTGGGTTTCAATCCCTTTCCTGTTCTGTGAACTTCGATTTCTCTACCGTTCCCGAGCTGCCGTCGGCGAACGATGATGCAACCCGAAAGCTGATACAGCAGACAAACTTTACTTTGACCTTGGGCGGAAAGGGTCCGAAGATTGAACACCATTACCCTGTCAGTTCATCGGACGCAGCCCAACAACGTGCTGCCCAAACTACCAATCTCCTGACCTCCCTCGTAGGTGGCATCTTTCAAACGTGGCCCACCAAAGGCTTTCAGGGTCCAATTCCACCATTTGATTCTCAAATAGCAAGCGTTACTTCGACGACTAACGGATATCTTTTCACCCTACGAGTGCCGGGAAGTCCTGTTAGGGTCTCGGCCGACAAGAACTATCTAGTGACTGAAATCACGAGCATCGGTGGCAAGATAACAGAGCGACCCACATATGCGCCCAGTCCAGACGGGATGGTGTTCGTAGGCAACAGTGCAATCGATGACTCTGAACCCAGCGGGCGAGTTGCAGTTGAATACGAGCTTGGCACCAGCGTCATCGATGGGCTGAGGGTGCCAACGTCAGCAAGGCTTCGAGTGAACGATAACATCGACGTCAAGTTCGTTATGGAAGGCTGTGCGGTCAAAAAGGCTACGGTTGTGCATGTTGTCCCGCCCGGTCCCGATAAGCTATGAGGCGGGACCTCGGCTCCCCAAAAGTCGCATTTTCGGAAAGAGCGCTCGTTTTCTTCAGATTGCGCCCTAACTCCCTCCCGCCTTGAGCCTCCGCACCTCCAAAGCCTATAATCGGAGACGATTCAGGCCGCATCCGCCACTTCCGGCAGAGCGGCACTGAGGAGGATGAATGAGCAGCTACCCCGCCGGCGTACCCACGCTTGCCCCGCCCCTTGCAAAGACCACCCACTGGTCTCTGCGCGAGAAGAAGCAACGCGGCGAACCTATCACCGCGCTTACCGCGTACGACTACCCCACCGCACGCCTTATCGATGAAGCTGGAATCGACATTGTTCTCGTTGGAGACTCCGTCGCGATGGCCGTTCTGGGCCACGAATCGACGCTCTCGCTGACCATGGACGAGATGCTGCACCACGCCAAAGCCGTGAAACGAGCCGTGAAATCGGCGCTTTTGGTGGTGGACATGCCCTACGGCAGCTACCACGCGACCGACGACGACGCCGTCCGCAACGCGCTGCGTC
>JAYVZU010000021.1:0-8111 GCA_043783075.1 Rhodanobacteraceae bacterium | reverse complement strand
GGTCCGCAAGCGAGTTGTACGCACTGCCCGCGACGCTGGAAGAGGCAATCTCAAGCGGCAAATAGCCCTCAATCCCGTCCACAAGGTTGACGAGCATGTAAAACACAAAGCCGTAAAAAATGAGCGAGTGAAAGAAGCTTATGACGCGCCGCTTGCGAAACGTGCGGCTCTGCGTCAACGTTGTTACTAGGGCATATCCAATCCGTCGCGACAGATCGTTCCACCGAGCATCTGTATCAACACGCCCAGCCGCAATCCGCCGATATAGCCGATAAAAACCACGCAGACCCAGCGCACCCGTCACTACCGCAAACAGGAGAAACAGAACCTTGTGCGTCAAAGGAAGCATCAACTCACCCGCGTTACTGCGTGTTCTTCAATTCGTGCAACAGAGCCGGCACAATCAGCTTCACATCGCCGACAATACCGTAGTCAGCTTCCTTGAAGATTGGGGCATCCACGTCCTTATTGATCGCAACGATCACCTTGCTCTTACCCATGCCGGAGAGATGTTGCACCGCCCCCGAAATTCCAATTGCAAAGTAAACCTTGGGCTGCACCGTCTTACCCGTCTGCCCAACCTGCTCGGCATAAGGTCGCCAGCCCGCATCCACCACGGCTCGCGTTGCGCCAACTGCCGCTCCAAGCTGATCCGCAAGCCCTTCCACCAACTCCACAAAACCTTCCGCACTGCCAACGCCACGCCCACCTGAGACTACGATATCTGCATCCGCCAGCGACACCCGCTCGCTTTTTTCGGTAATTCGCCCCGTTACGGTCACACGACGTGATGGCAGATTCAACTCCACATCAAACTGCTCGGCTGCCTCAGCATTTGCCTTGGCAGGCGAGAACGCCCCTGGTTTGATCGACACCACAACGACCGGCCCAGGAGCTTCCACACGTTCGGTCACGCGAGCAAGAAACGTATAGTGCTCGCCCTGCAATGCGCCGCCCACATCTTTCAGGCTGATCGCGTCTTCCATCAACGCAGCATCCAACTTCACGGCAACACGGGGGCTGTACTCCCGCCCACTCCGCGAACCACCGATCAACACCGTGTGCGCTTCCCCTTCGCCGGCAATTTGTGCGACAGCTGCAGCCCAAACCTCGGGGTCATACTCTGCCAGCGCCGGCAAATCCGCCACCAACACCTGATCGCCCAACAGCGTGGCCTGCGTCGCAACAGCGGCCACTCCGCTACCCAATAACAGCAGGGTCACCGGTCCCTCGCGCCCGCAATCCCGCGCCGCCTGCGTCATCTCATACGTGCTCTTGCTCAGCTTGCCGTTCGCGTGCTCAGCCACAATCAAAATCATCAGATCACCCTCGCTTCATTGCGCAACAGGCTCACTAGCTCCGTCGCTGCAACCGCGGCATCCTTGCCATCGATCATCTTCCGACGCCGCTCCTTAACCTGCACGTCTGTGCTCAGAACCTTCAGTTTGGCCACAACTCCAAATTCCGCAATCGGCACACGACGCATCTCTTTCCGCTTCGCCTTCATAATGTTCGGCAGCGTCGGATACCGAGGATCGTTCAGCCCTTGCTGCGTCGTCACCACCGCTGGCATCGCCACGGTGAACGACTCCTTGCCTGCGTCAACATCATGCGTCCCGGTCAGTTCCCCGCCCGAAACCGTAAGCGCGCTCGTCCAGGTCGCCTGCGGCCATCCGAGCCGCTCGGCAGTTGCCGCACCCAGCGCATGGCTGTCCCAATCCGCCTGGCCACCGCCGCAGAAGATCAGGTCCACCTTCTCCAACTTCGCAATCTGCGCCATCACGCTGCTGGTCGCGATCACATCCTGCGGCTCCGTCGTTTCGACCAGGATCGCGCGATCCGCGCCAATCGCCAGCGCCGTTCGCAGAGCCTCTTCGCTACGCGCCGACCCTACCGCCAGCGCCACTACTTCAACTGTCGGATCTGCATCTCGAAAGCGCAGCGCCTGCTCCAACCCGTATTCATCCATGGTATCGACAACCAATTTACTAGTCGAAAGATCGACTGCCCCAGCCTTCATTCTGACGCTCTCTTCCGCGTCCAGCACCTGACGAATCAACGTCAAAATCCGCATCGCTCACAGCTCCTCAGGGCAAACCGCAACCCCAAACATGATCCTACCCCGAGTGTACTTAAAATGCCTCCTACAGAAGCCGCGAGAGTACATCTGCATGCTGCTGCAGCACCGGCAGAATTCGCGTCAGCATGTCGTCCGCCGTCACACTGGAGACGTGAGCCCCAACGTTCATCGCCGCCACAGTCTTGCCCTGCGGCGTACGAATCGGCACCGCCAGCGATCGCAGTCCCGGCTCCAACTCGCCATCCACCAATGCGTAGCGGTCGATCGCCACCTGCGCCAGCAAATTCGTCATCCCAGTCTTGCTCGTCACCGTCTTGCTGGTCCATTTCTTCATCTTCACGCGGGCCAGATACGCAGCGAGCTCCGCCTTGGGCAGGTCGGCCAGCATCACCCGCCCCATCGACGTGCAATACGCCGGCAGCCGACTCCCCACCGAAAGCCCCACCGACAAGACTCGCGAGCTTGTGTGTCGCGCCAGATAAATAATGTTGTCGCCATCCAGCGCGCTCAGCGATGTCGACTCATGCACCTTCTCCGACACCTGCTCCAGAATCGGCTGAGCCAGTGCTGGCAGGCTCGTCGAGCTCAGATACGAACATCCAATCCGGAGAATCGAAGGTCGAAGTCGGTAGACACCCGATGCATTCTCTGCATGCCCCAGACTCTCCAGCGTAATCAGAAACCGACGCACGGCTGCCCGCGACATGCCGGTCTTCTTCGCCACCCGCGCAGCCGTCATCCCCTGAGCTTCCTGGTAGAAGCTCTCGATCACCTGCAGCCCACGCGCGAACGACATCACAAAGTTCCGATTGCTGTCGAATTCCGCGAACGGTTCAGCGGCCTTAGTTACTGCTGTTGCGGCAGAATTTGGCATTGCACCACATGTAACATTTAATCTACGAGTTAGGGAAGCATCCACGATTCAATACTGAAAGAACACGGTCTCATCCGCGCCCTGAAGCTTAACATTCCACAGATATTCGTTCGTGCTCCCAGCAGTCAACTCCGCAAGCAAGGTCTTCCGGCGCTCCTCCGGAACCGCCGACAGAACCGCATCGTCACCGTTCAGCGGATCACCCGCAAAATAAATCCGCGTATAGAGGTGCTTCAGCAAACCGCGCATCGAAAGTATTAAAACAATATGCGGTGCCTGCGCCGTCCCATCCAGATTCGCCACACTGCCGGGATAAATCGTATGGAATTTGAAAACTCCACGTTCATCCACTGGCACACGGGCGAAGCCCGTAAAGCCATCGGAGACACCGCCGCTCTCCGCGGGATCATACCCCGCAAACCGGCCCTGATCGTCTGCCTGCCACAACTCCAATTGGGCGTCAGGGACATGCGCCCCATTGGCATCAAAGATCTGCCCGGTGACGGTCATGTGCGTCCCGGCGGCTGCCTCAGTGCACAACCCGGGACTATCGAGATACGACAGTCCAATCCGAAAGTACGGTCCAACTGTCTGTGATGCGGTCGCTGGATAGCTCACTTGTGCTCCTCCATCGGCGTCGCATTCCGGCCTCGCAAAATAATGTCGTACTTGAATGCCAGCGCGGTATCCGGGATCGTGGCATTGAGATCAAAACTCGATATCATCTGTCGCTTCGCCCGCTCATCGCTGACGCTGTTGTAGATCGGGTCGTACGGCAACAGCGGATCGCCAGGGAAATACATCTGGGTCACCAGCCTGGTCAGCAACCCTGCTCCAAACAGCGAGAAGTGAATATGCGCCGGCCGCCACGCATTCGGATGATTACCCCACGGATACGACCCGGGCTTGATCGATGTAAACCGATAGTACCCCTGTTCGTCCGTCAAAAAGCGTCCCGCACCGCTAAAGTTTGGGTCCAGCGGCGCCGCATGTTGGTCCACCTTGTGCTGGTAGCGGCCAGCCGAGTTCGCCTGCCAAACCTCAACCAGTGCCCCAGCCACAGGACGATCGTTCTCATCCAGCACCCGCCCATGCACGATAATCCGCTCACCCAGAGGCTCTCCTGCATGTTGTTTCGTCAGGTCGTTGTCGAACCTCGCAATCGCTCCATGCCCAAAGACCGGGCCGCTCAACTCCGACAAAGTCTGCGGAACCACAATCAGCGGCTGCCGTGGCGATCGCAGAATGCTCGACCGATACGGCGCGTGCAGATAATCCGGTTGAGTCCCCGGCTTCACAGGTAGAAACGGCTTCCTAAGCTCCAACATGCTCTCTCCCAAATTCTGCCCGGTCTACTCCGCATTCGCAGCGCCGTGCGCAATCATGGTGCGTCGTTGCAGATCGCGCAGCGCAGTCAATTCCAGTTCCGTAGCCGGAGCAATGATCTCGACATTATCGGCAAACTGAATCGGCCAGCCTGTGACCTTCATCACCTGTTCGCGCGTAACTCCCGCGTGCAGCATCGTCACCGTCAATTCATTCGTTCCCGGTGCTGGCTCCATCACGCAAAGATCGGTCACAACCTTCGTCGGCCCGCGGCCCGGCAGACGCAACCGCTCGCGATGGTCGCCCCCATCTCCAAAGCCAATCGACGTAATGAAATCGACCTTGTTCACAAACGTTCGCGCAGACTGCCGCAGAATAATGAACACTTCCTTGGCAGAACTCGCAATCTCCGGCGCGCCACCCGCACCCGGCAACCTCGTCTTCGGATGCTCATAGCTCCCGATCACCGTCGTGTTCAGATTCGCAAAGCGATCAATCTGGGCCGCGCCAAGAAACCCAATATCAATCCGCCCACCCTGCAGCCAGTAGCGAAAGATCTCCGGCGTCGAGACAACCGTATCCGCCGTCGTAGCAAGCTCTCCATCGCCAATCGACAGCGGCAGCACCGAAGGCTTCGCGCCAATCGGCCCGCTCTCGTAGATCAGCACCACTTCCGGAGCATGCGTCAACCGAGCCAGATTGGCCGCCGCCGAGGGGAGCCCAATCCCCACAAAGCAAACCTGGTGATTCTTCAGCAGTCGGGCCGACGCAATCGTCATCATCTCCGTCGTAGTGGCCGGTTCCATCAACCTATCGATCATCGCGCCTCCTGCTCAGATACCAGGTTCATCCGCAGCAGATACTCCTCAAAACTCGCAACCCCATACACATTCGCGTCGATCCACTGCTCGAACGATTCGCGACTGCGCGCAATCGTATCCCAGGCCTTATAGAACCGATTATCCCGCTCATAATAGCCATGCGCGTAAGACGGCGTCGCTCCCCGCGGTACAACGCAAACACGGTCGATCACCCAACTCGGCAGGATGCACGCATTCGGCCAGGCTGCCAGATCATCCACCACTTCC
Source organism: Rhodanobacteraceae bacterium (assembly GCA_043783075.1). Classification (GTDB taxonomy): domain Bacteria; phylum Acidobacteriota; class Terriglobia; order Terriglobales; family Acidobacteriaceae; genus Edaphobacter. The sequence continues at coordinate 2,743 of JAYVZU010000021.1, read as the reverse complement.
TCAACTGTAATAATCGAACGCTTCGCACTCATCACAGCTTCTTTCTGCACACCCAGAATTCCCCACAGCAGCACATTGCCCTGGCGGTCCGCCTTCTGCGCATGAATGATCGCAACATCGGGCCGAATCGAAGGTACAGCCGCCAACTCCTCACCAGTGAATGGACAAATGATCGAACGAATCAAAGGATTGTGCTTCGGCAGGTCACCGGCGTATCCGCGCATCACTGCAAACGGCAGGTTCGACGCGCCCGCGACATACGCGTTCGCCAGATCCGCATGGCTGTGCTCTTCAATCTCCAGTGCGTGCGGCCAACTATTCTCCACCGCATCCCGCAGACGGTGCAGCGATCCGACCCCCGGATTACCACCCCACGAAAAAATCAATTTCCGCGCACATCCCGAGCCAATCAGTTGATCAAAGATCACATCCGGAGTCATGCGAACGAGGGTAAGATTCCGCTTCCGCTGCCGCATCACCTCCTGACCTGCGGCAAATGGGATCAGATGCGTAAAGCCCTCCATCGCCAGCACATCCCCGTCCTGCACCACATCACGGATTGCATCGTGCAGTGAACTAAATTCAGCCATGTAGCTCCATCATTCCCTTTGCGAACAACCCAGCCATTCTTGCGAATCCCGGCACCAATGTCAAAGCGCATAGCGAACGCAAGTGCGCTATGCGCCCAGTCATCTTCTCGACAACCCCTTTATTCTTGACAACCCTTTACGTCCCAACCTACGGTTCTCTCGCACCCCAAAGCTCCCCAATTCAGCAGGTAAACGTGAGCAACGGAAACACCTTCGACGTGAAATGCTTCATTGACGAGCGCCCATGGTTGCGGCCCAGCGGATGGTCCTCGGCCTCTGCTTCCTCGTCCTCATCGCCGATGGCTTTGACACTGCAGCCATGGCCTTCGTCGCACCAGCCCTCTCGCATGAGCTGTCGATCTCCAAGCTAGCGCTTGGTCCGGTCCTCAGTGCAGCTCTCATCGGCCGCGCGCTCGGAGGTCTCACCTCCGGCCCCATCGCTGACAAGATCGGACGTAAGCGGGTCGTCATTGTATCCGTCCTCATCTTTAGTCTGGCCACCCTCGCTTCCGCGTTTGCCACCACCGCGCCCATCCTCGCTGCACTTCGCTTCCTCACCGGCATCGGTATCGGCGCGGCCATGCCCAGCGGCACCACTCTCGCTTCCGAGATCGTTCCCTCTCGCCGCCGCGCATTCCTCGTCAACATTATGTTCTGCGGCTTTCCACTCGGAGCCTCCGCAGGTGGCTTCATGGCAGCATGGCTTATCCCCCACCTCAGCTGGCGCAGCGTCTTCCTCATCGGAGGCTCAGCCCCCCCTGCTCCTGGCTGTCCTTCTCCTGTTCCTGCCCGAGTCCATTAGCTTCATGGTTGTCAACCACTGGCCCATCGAGAAGATCAAAGCAGCCCTGCGTCGCATCTCTGGGACCGATGCAGCCGCCCTCGCCAGAATTGACGCAGCCGAAAGCTTCAGGATTCACGAACTAGCCAGCCACAGCAAAAGCTCGCCGGTCGGCATCCTGCTATCGCCACAGTTCAGACTCAGCACACTCATGCTCTGGACCGCCTACTTCATGGGCCTCATCCTCTACTATCTACTCATCAGCTGGATGCCAACCCTCATGCGCGACTCCGTTGCCTCCATCGCAGAATCCGCTCGTATTACCGCGCTCTTCCCTCTCGGCGGCGGCATCGGAGCCATGATCTGCGGCTGGCTGATGGACCGCGTTAATTCCACCCGCGTGGTCGGAATTGCCTACTTCCTCACCGCTCTGCTGCTAGTAGTCCTCTCACGCTCCACTGGCACCATCAGTCTCCTGATGATCGTCACTTTCCTCGCCGGAACCGCCATGAACGGGGCGCAAAGCTCCATGCCCGTCCTGGCGGCGGCGACCTACCCAACCCGCAGTCGCGCCTCCGGAGTCTCCTGGATGCTCGGCATCGGACGTTTTGGCGGAATCGTTGGGGCACTCGGCGGTGGCGTACTTCTGAACGCGGGCTACAAGATGGCCGCCATCGTCCTCGGCTTTCCGTAGTGGCCCTGCTTGCTGCACTGGCTTTGCTCGTCAAAGCCTACGCCAGCACACCAGTGGCCACGGAAGAAGTCTCTGCGATCATGGTTGGACACTAGCCATCGAAACCGGAATCATCGAATCCCAGAGCCGTTCTAAAGCACTTATTCCCACATCGGCACCAACCAACCCCTCAGAATTAACTCAACCTTGACAATCGTCTCCGCCACACCTACCTTTCTCAAACTCGGGAAAATGAGCATCTTTCCTGTATCGAAAGTTTGAAAGGCCGTACCGTTGAACATTATTCCTTCTCCCGCCGTTAGCCTCATCCCTTCACAAGCCAGCTCAAATCTCGTCTGGGGAATTTCGCCTCGCACGAAACGTATGTTTGCTTTTGCGTCTGCGTGGGCAGTTGCTTTGCTTCTTCTCTTGTCCGCGATCAGCTTCAGCGCCTAGCCCTTCTCCTGCCAGCTTCGCAGCAACCGCCAAAGACCAGTCTGGAGACGTCGGCTCCCAGTCAAGACAATCCATGTCGCGACCCAGTTCTGATTCTGTGCGCCACTCGAGATTTAGAGCATTTACCTATCAGGTATATAGCTTGATTCTTTGCAGGAAGTTTTTCTGGGCTGATTGTTGAAGCATGGCTCGTGCTTATAGCGATGATTTGCGGAAGAAGCTTTTGAAGGCTTACCTTGGCGG